>DASPYC010000419.1:0-5429 GCA_035636955.1 Casimicrobiaceae bacterium | reverse complement strand
TCGCTTTGGCGCGCGGCGCGCAGCAGATCGCGTGGCTGGCAATCAACGGCTGGGTTGCGGGCGCCGCCGTGCTCGCGGCCGCGGGACTCTTTCAGTTCAGCGCGCTCAAGTATCGCTGTCTCGAGGAATGCCGTACGCCGTTTACGTTTGTCGCTTCGCGCTGGCACGGGCGGTCGCCGGCGCGCGAAGCGTTCAGGCTCGGACTGGACCATGGCGCATTCTGCGTCGGTTGTTGCTGGGCGCTGATGCTGTGCATGTTCGTCGTCGGCACGGCGAGCATCGGCTGGATGCTGGCGCTCGCGGCGCTCATGGCGGCGGAAAAGAATCTGCCGAGCGGCGCAGGGCTGCGTCTGCCCGTCGGACTCGGCCTGCTTGCGATCGCCAGCGCAATCGTCGTGGTAAACATCTAGCGCGGTTGCTTTGCGCTAATTTTCGACGGCGATGACGTGCGCTTGGATCTTGCCCTCGACCGCGCCGCGTCCGAACCGTCCTGCGATGGCTTCCGCAGCGACGTCGGTCGCTTCGCTGAGCCGCGCTGAACCGCGCGCTTCGATCTCGCTCCGAAGCGGCGTGCCCTGACAATAGGCAATCGCGGGACCACGCGGAGATTCGGCGCGGCTGCGTGCGGTGACGGTCGTGAACTCGGGCCGCGCACCGAATCCACCGCTCGCCAGGTCTTGTTCGATTCGACCGCGCTCGCAATAGCCGTGAGGCGTGCGCGCCAGGAAGCGTGGCGGATCGTCCGGAAACAGCGATTCGAGCGCGGTCGTCACCGTGTGGGCGAATTCATTTTCTTCGATTCGATCCCATACGTTGAAAAGGTACAGTCCTCCCGGACGCAGCACGCGTCGCGCTTCGGCATACGCTTTGGATTTGTCGGGAAAGAACATCGCACCGAACTGGCACACGACCGCATCGAACGTGCCGTTCTCAAACGGTAGATCCATCGCGTCGGCCTGATGCCAATGCACCGCACGCGCGGTTCCGATCGCCGCAGCCTGATCGAGCATCGGCTGATTGAGGTCAGTCGCGACGATCGATACATCGTCAGGTAGTGTGGAGGCCATCGCACGTGTGACTACGCCAGTGCCGGCTGCGACTTCGAGCACGCGCGTCGGCGATCTCGCCGAGAGCCGTTTGGCAAGATCACGCGCGTAGGGCTCGAAGATCAATGGAACCAGATACGATTCGTAGAGTTGCGGAATCGAGCCGCCAAACTTCTT
This sequence comes from Casimicrobiaceae bacterium, assembly GCA_035636955.1. Classification (GTDB taxonomy): domain Bacteria; phylum Pseudomonadota; class Gammaproteobacteria; order Burkholderiales; family Casimicrobiaceae; genus VBCG01. Next base: position 4,206 of record DASPYC010000419.1, on the reverse strand, counting down.
GTCGGTGTCGTGTGTTTGCATGGGGATCCTTCCACTCAGCGAGAACAATGTCGCAGATATACGAGCGACACCACGAGTGCGAGCCCGAGCGGCCCGACGAACAGCAACGCGTTCGGTGGCGGCGGGCCAAGCATCAGCAAGATAGCGCTTGCGATCGACGCGATCAGCAACGCCCAGCCGGCAAAATGGTTCACGCGAAACCACAGATCCCGGTCGGCCAGCGTGCGGGGCGTGCGGAAGCCGTAGAATGAGTTCGGCGGCACTCTCCTCAGAATAAGCGGGATTGCGATGACCGCGGTAACGGCACAGGCGACAAGCAGCGGAATTTGGGCCGACATGCGAAGACCTCATTCGCTTTGTTACCATGCTACGACATTTCTGCAATCCGTCGATAGCTCGTTGCAATGAGATTGCCTCCATGCCAAAGCTTGCTGCAAATCTTACGATGCTCTACAACGAGTTCGAGTTTCTCGACCGTTTCGACGCTGCGGCGAAATCGGGCTTCGCGGGCGTGGAGTATCTGTTTCCGTATGCTTATCCAAAGGATCAGATTGCCGAGCGTCTGGCGCGTCATCGCCTGACACAGGTATTGCACAACCTGCCGGCGGGCGATTGGGCTGCCGGTGAACGCGGTATAGCCTGCGATCCCCGTCGCGTCGGCGAATTTCAGGACGGCGTCGCAAAGGCGATCGAATACGCAACGACGCTCGGTTGCGTGCAACTCAACTGCTTGGCCGGCATCGCGCCGCAAGGAATCGATGTCCAAACCATGCGCGCAACATTTGTCGCCAATCTTCGGTTTGCTGCCGATAAGCTCGGCGCGGCCGGCATCAAGCTCCTGACCGAGCCGATCAACACATTCGACATTCCCGGTTTCTTTCTGTCGGGCACCCGTCAAGCGCTCGACATCATTCGCGATGTCGGCTCGTCCAATCTTTTTCTGCAGTACGACGTCTATCATATGCAGCGAATGGAGGGCGAGCTCGCAAACACGATCAAGACGCATCTGCCGCAGATCGCGCATGTGCAGATCGCCGACAACCCAGGACGCAACGAACCAGGCACCGGAGAGATCAATTATCGATTCCTGTTCGGCTTCTTGGACTCGATCGGCTACACCGGTTGGATCGGATGCGAGTACAACCCGAAGGGCACGACCGTTGGCGGGCTCGGCTGGCGCGCAGCGCACGGAGTTTAATAGGTGTCATCCCGAACGCAAGTGAGGGAACTGCTCTTCGGTTGCGACAAAAGCGGGTCCCTCGGCTTCGCCTCGGGATGACATTTAGCTAACGAGGGGATTGAAATGGCAAAAGTTGGCTTCATCGGCCTCGGCATCATGGGATCGCCGATGGCGGGGCACCTGATCAAGGGCGGTCATCGGGTATTTCTGCATAGCCGTCGCGGCGTGCCCCCGGCCTTGACCGATGCAGGCGGCATCGCATGCAGTAACAGTGGCGATGTCGCGCAGAAAGCGGACGTCGTCATCCTGATGGTGCCCGACACGCCGCATGTCGAGGACGTGTTGTTTGGCGAGCACGGCGTCGCGAAAGGCTTGTCCGAAGGCAAGATCGTCGTCGACATGAGCTCGATCTCGCCGCTCGCGACGAAAGTGTTCGCACAAAAAATCAATGCGCTCGGCTGCGAATACCTCGATGCCCCGGTGTCGGGCGGCGAGGTCGGCGCGAAAGGCGCTTCGCTCACGATCATGGTCGGCGGCAGCGAGTCGGCGTTCGCTGCGGTGAAGCCGTTGTTCGAGCTGATGGGCAAGAACATCACGTTGGTCGGCGGCAACGGCGATGGCCAGACGACGAAAGTCGCCAATCAGATCATCGTCGCGCTGACGATCGAAGCGGTCGCCGAGGCATTGTTATACGCTGCCAAAGCGGGCGCGGATCCGGCGAAGGTGAGGCAGGCGCTGATGGGCGGCTTCGCGTCATCGCGGATACTCGAGGTGCACGGCGAGCGCATGCTGAAGCGCACGTTCGCGCCGGGATTTCGTATCGAGCTGCATCAGAAGGACTTGAATCTCGCACTGACGACCGGCCGCACCCTCGGCGTTGCGTTGCCCAACACGGCGACGTGCCAGGAGCTGTTCACCGCATGCGCGGCAAACGGCGGCGCGGCGTGGGATCACTCGGGGCTCGTGCGGGCGCTCGAAAAGCTCGCGAATTTCGAAATCGGTCAAACGCCGCCGGCGCGATGATCGCCGTACGATGACATCCGCCCGCGCGCTGCTGCGCCGGATGTTCGACGCGGCGATCGACGCCGCGCAACCGGCGCGCTGCCTGCCGCCGCATTTGCCGGCAGCGCCTAAGGGCCGCACGATCGTCGTCGGCGCGGGCAAAGCGTCCGCGGCGATGGCCAAAGCGTTCGACGACGCGTGGACGCATCCCGTCAGCGGGATTGTCGTCACCCGTTATGGCTATGGCACCGACTGCCGCCGAATCGAGATCGTCGAGGCTGCGCATCCGGTCCCGGACGCAGCGGGCGCGGCTGCTGCCTCGCGGATTCGCGATCTCGTGCACGGATTGAGCGCCGACGATCTCGTCGTGTGCTTGATATCCGGGGGCGGTTCATCGCTGCTCGTGCTTCCGGCGGAAGGGATCACGCTGGCGGACAAGCAAGCGGTCAACCGCGCGCTGCTCAAATCCGGTGCGACGATCAGCGAGATGAATTGTGTTCGGCGCCATCTTTCCGGAATCAAAGGCGGTCGGCTCGCGGCGGCATGCCATCCGGCAAAGGTCGTGACGCTGTTGATCTCCGATGTGCCCGGTGACGATCCGATCGACATCGCATCGGGGCCGACCGTCGCCGATCCGACCACGTGCGCGGATGCGCTCGACGTCATTCGGCGCTATGCGATCGATGCGCCAGACGCCGTAATGCGCGTGCTCGAGTCAGGCGCGGGCGAAACGGTGAAGCCCGGGGACCCGCGTCTCGCGCGCGCCGAGTGCTCGATTATCGCGACACCACAAATGGCGCTCGAAGCGGCGGCGGCGGTCGCGCGAGCGGCGAACATCGCACCGTTGATTCTGAGCGACCGCATCGAGGGCGAGGCGCGCGACGTCGGCAAGGTGATGGCAGGAATCTCCCTGCACGTCATATCGCACGGCCAACCAATCGCGCCGCCCTGCGTGTTGTTGTCGGGCGGCGAAACGACCGTGACGGTACGCGGCAAGGGTCGCGGCGGACGCAACGTGGAATTCTTGCTGTCGCTGGCGATTGCACTTGAAGGGAACGTGTGCATTTATGCGATCGCCGGCGATACCGACGGCGTCGACGGAGAGGAGGAGATCGCCGGCGCCGTCGTTACGCCCGACACGCTCGAGCGTGCATGGACCAAAGGCATTCGTCCGCGCGAGAGCCTCGCCAACAACGACGGACACGGATTTTTCGACGCGCTCGGGGATTCGGTGGTCACGGGACCGACATTCACCAACGTCAACGATTTTCGCGCGATCCTCGTGACCGGCGCCGCAGAATGAAGAGCACGTCGATGCGTTTCGGAAATGCGCTGATGGTTCAGGCCAACCAGCTTGCAAAGTACACCGAAGACCCGCCGCGCGTGACGCGCAGATTTCTCACGGCGCAGCACAAGCAAGCCGGCGAATACCTCATTGAGTTGATGCGCGAAGCGGGGATGACCGCCGGCTTCGACGCGCTCGGCAATGTCGTGGGCCGCTACGAAGCCGAAGATCAAAACGCGCCGATCATGATGACCGGTTCGCATATGGACAGTGTGCGTAACGCCGGCCGGTACGACGGCCTGTTCGGCATTCTGACTGCGATTGCATGCGTCAAGAATCTCCGCGACCGCGCTCGTCAATTGCCGTATACGCTGGAGATCGTGGGCTTCGGCGACGAAGAAGGCGTGCGTTTCGGCGCGGCGTTGATCGGCAGCAGGGCGATGGCCGGAACGTTCGATCCTGCATGGCTCGACCAGGTCGACGATGACGGGGTCACGATGCGACAGGCGCTCTGCGACTTCGGCGGCGATCCCAATGGGTGGCACGGGCTCGATCGGCGCGGCGGTAATGTCGTTGCGTACGTCGAATCGCATATCGAGCAGGGGCCCGTGTTGCTGAACGAGGGCTTGCCTGTCGGCGTCGTAACGGCGATCGCCGGCACCACTCGGATGCGCGTGCGGGTGACGGGGCTTGCCGGCCACGCCGGAACGGTGCCGATGGGAAGCCGGCAGGACGCGCT
>DASPYC010000418.1:0-6821 GCA_035636955.1 Casimicrobiaceae bacterium | reverse complement strand
ACGCCACGCCACGCGAATTCATCGAGGCCATCACGGAGTCGCTATTCCCAGCGATGAATGTCTGGCGTGATCTCGCGCGGAGCGCACATGCCGAATACGAAACGTGGCAATCGCCACGAGCAGTGCCTGGCGCCGTTGATCTCTGGCAAGTCGTTCGCTGGCTCGACGAACGCCTGCCGGAGAACGCGATCGTCGCCAACGGCGCCGGCAATTATGCAACGTGGATCCATCGTATTTTTCGCTACCGTTCGTACCGAACTCAACTCGCGCCCTATTCGGGCTCGATGGGCTATGGCGTGCCCGCCGCGGTCGCGGCAAAGCTCGTCCATCGCGATCGTGTTGTGCTTTCGTGGAATGGCGATGGTTGTTTTTTGATGAACGGACAAGAGCTCGCCACTGCGGTCCAGTATCGCCTGGCGATTGTGTTCGTCGTAATCGACAACGGTATGTATGGCACGATTCGCATGCACCAGGAACGACAATATCCCGATCGCGTGTCGGGGACCTCGTTGGTCAATCCGGATTTCGCAGCGTTGGCGCGCGCGTATGGCGCGACGGGCGAAACGATCGATTCCACCGCACAATTTGCGCCTGCGTTCGATCGGGCGGTCGCGGCAGATGGCCCTGCGCTTCTTCACGTCAAGCTCGACCCGCAAGCGTTGACCCTCAACGCGACGCTCGACGCCTTGCGCGAACAAGGCCGAAAGGCGAAGCACGGTTGACTTAGGCCGGCTGAACGGGCGGTTCCTCGCGCAAGGCGCGCGCCAGCATGATCCGCCACATACCGGCAGAGATCAGCGAGAATCCCGCGAGCAAGCCAATGACGGGAATGGAGCTCGCGGGCCATCCCGCCGCGATCAGGATCGCCAGCACGATCGACAGCGCGCCGTCGAAGAGTATCCAGCCCCAGCCGCGGCCTGGCTTGCGCTTCATCGCGACCATCACGCTGCCGACCCCGTGTGCCAACAACAGCCCGCCGACGAGGAGCGCCAGCGTCGCGATGCCGGCGATCGGGAATATCGCGAACAATGCGCCGAGCACGATCATCGCGATGCCCGACAACACCTTCCAGCCGAAGCCGGTTTCGTTGCGCGTCGCGACTGCGTGAGCGACTTCAGCGACACCACCTACGAAGAACATCGCGCCGAAGAAGATCGTCGCCGCAAGCGCTGCAGGTCCCGGCGCGATGACAGCCAGAAACCCGGCGACGATCATGACGACACCCAGTATCGTGACCCACCGCGCGATGGGCACCGAATTGTTCGTTGCAGTTTGATCGGCCATGCTGATTCCCCCTTGCCAGAACGTGAAGTGCAGCACTGCTGGATCGGCGAACGGCGCCGCGTTGTTGTAGTGTACGTCAGCCGGGGCATTGTACGCCCGAAGCAAGGACCACCGCCCCGCACCGTCAGGGCGCGCGTAAATTGGGCGGTCGCGAATCCCGCGTTACGCGCAATTCGATATGTGGACGCGACGGGTTCGGCGCCGCTGAATCAGGCGGTCGATACATCGCCTGAAATTGGCGAACGAGCGCGACGTATTCGCGTGTCTCCGGATAGGGCGGGATGCGATTGCCGTTTTGGCGGACCGATTCTTCACCGGCGTTATAGGCCGCAAGGGCCAGGCCGAGATCGTCGCCGAATAAATTCAGAAGGTCGCGCAAGTATCGAACGCCGATACGAATGTTAGTCGGCGGATCGAAAAGTTGTTGTGCAATCGTGCGACTGCGCTGCTCGGCAAGCCCGTAGCGAGCGGCGGTTGCTGGAATGATTTGCATCAGACCAAGCGCGCCCTTGGCCGAGACGGCATCCGGCTCGAATGCCGACTCGACCGCAATGACCGCTTTGACCAACGCCGGATCGAGCGCCTGCGCCTTGGCGTTGCGTTCGATCAGTGAGGCGAATCGCCGGACGTTCGGATGGTCGGCGACGCGCCGATAGAGCGCCGTCCGCTCGAGCGCTGCCTGCGCATCCGGCGCATCCGCGTCCGGTGCATCGAGACTGGTCGGTCCTCTGAAGAACAGCTGATAGCGTTCGTCGACGCGATGCGTCGCGAAATGCGTTGCACCGCCGTCGTCAACATATCCCCAAAGTTCCGCGCTCGCGAGCGTTGCATGAAACGCAAGTCCGGCGAACAGCCAGCGGACGCACGAAGCGATGGTGCGCATGGCTCGTCGAGCGGTTCAGCCCGCACTTTCTGCAGGAATCGCGCGCACCGACAGCACGCCGTCGATCGCCGATATCGACTCGACCACTGCTGACTGGACGGGGCTGTCGACGTCGACGAGCGTGTAGGCCATCTCCCCGCGCGACTTGTTGACCATGTTGTGAATGTTGAGTCCCGCCTTTGCCATTGCCGTGGAGATCTGGCCCACCATGTTCGGGACGTTGGCATTGGCAATCGCGACGCGAAACGGCGACTCGCGAGACATGTCGACACTGGGAAAATTGACGGCATTGGCAATCACGCCGTTCTCGAGAAATTCGCGCACCTGGTCCACGACCATGATCGCGCAGTTTTCTTCGGCTTCTTCGGTGGACGCGCCCAAATGCGGCAATGCGGCGACGCCGGACTCATGAAGGAGCGCAGCACTGGGAAAATCGCAAAGATAATATTTGAGCCGATGATTGCGTAACGCAGCGATGACCGCTTGCTCGTCAACGATTGCGTCGCGCGCAAAATTCAACAGTGAAGCGCCGGCCTTCATCGCGGCGAGCCGCTCGTCATCGATCAGATGATGCGTCGCCGGCAGCAGCGGGATGTGCAGCGTCACGAAATCCGAATGCTTCAACAACTCCTCGATGTTATGCGCGCGTCGCACGCTCGACGGCAGCCGCCACGCGGCGTCGACAGTGATTTCCGGATCAAAGCCTGTCACTCTCATGCCGAGCTTAATCGCGGTATCGGCAACAAGGCTGCCGATGGCGCCAAGGCCGATGATGCCCAATGTTTTTCCGGGCAACTCTACGCCGGCGAAGCTCTTCTTGCCTTCTTCGACGCGTCGCTCGAGGTCCGCCGCGTCGCTGTCGAGGCCGGTCACGTAACGGAGCGCGGGAACGACGTTTCGCGCTGCGATCAGCAATGCGGCGAATACGAGCTCCTTCACCGCGTTCGCATTCGCGCCCGGTGCGTTGAACACCGGCACGCCGCGTTTCGACATGTCGGCGACCGGGATATTGTTAGTTCCCGACCCGGCACGACCGATCGCCTTGACGCTCGGCGGAATGGGCGTGGTCCGCAGGTCGTGCGAACGCAAGACGATCGCGTCGGGGTGTTCGACCGTCTTGGCGACGGTGTAGCGTGCGCTTGGAAAGCGATGGAGGCCCTGCGCGGAAATCTGGTTATAGGTGAGGATCCGATATTTCATCGCCAGCTTCTTATCCGTGTCGCCGCTCGAAGTCCTTCATATAATCGACGAGCGCGCGCACGCCGTCGATCGGCATCGCGTTGTAGATCGACGCGCGCATGCCGCCAACCGACCGATGGCCTTTGAGCTGCACCATGCCCTGCTCCATCGCGCCTTTGAGGAACGTCTCGTCGAGCGATTCGTCGCGCAGCTTGAACGGCACGTTCATCCGTGAACGGTCCTCCTTGCGCACGAGGCTCCGATAGAACGACGTCTGATCGAGATAATCGTAGAGCAGCGCGGCCTTGGCGATGTTGACGCGCTCGATCGCGGCGATTCCGCCTTGGGCCAGGAGCCATCGGAATACCAATCCCGCAATGTAGACCGCGTACGTCGCCGGCGTGTTGACCATCGAATCGGCCTCCGCCTGTTCCTTCCAGTGAAATGCCGACGGCGTGATAGGCAGCGCACGATCGAGTAGATCATCGCGAACGATGACGAGCGTCAATCCCGCCGAGCCCGCGTTCTTTTGGGCGCCGCCGTAGATCACGCCGAATTTCGACACATCGATGGCGCGCGACAGAAAATGCGACGACATGTCGGCGACCAGCGGCACGTCGCCGGTATCCGGCGTCCATTGATATTCGACGCCGCCGATCGTCTCGTTCGTGCAGACATGAACGTACGCCGCACCCGGCGTGAGCTGCCAGCGATCCTGGGTGGGTACGTACGTGAAGTCCTTGTCCTCCGCTGACGCAGCCACGTTAACCGTGCAGTACTTCTTCGCTTCCTTCATCGACTTCTTCGACCATTCGCCGGTGTTGACGTAATCGGCCACGGTGCGTCCGGCGAGAAGATTCATCGGCACGATCGCGTTTTCCGCAATAGCGCCACCCTGCAGAAACAGCACCTTGTAGTTGGCCGGAATCGCGAGCAGCGTGCGCAAGTCCGCTTCGGCTTTCGCGGCAATGCCGATGAATTCCTTGCCGCGATGGCTCATCTCCATCACCGACATGCCGCTGCCATGCCAATCGAGCATCTCGGCCGCGGCTTGTTGCAAGACGACTTCCGGAAGCACTGCGGGTCCGGCGCTGAAATTGATGACGCGCATGAAGAATTCCGATGCAGTGGGGGATAGACAAGGGGATCGCTATCGACGCCTGCGCGCCGGGCGACCGAACCTCAATTCACGGAAACCGGCTCTTCGATCAGTGGCGCGAGCGTCGCGAACTGCTCGTCCTGCGGCGTCGCCGGAAGGTGATCGCGTTCCTTTGCGTAACGGACGACTTTGCGAATCAAATTGAGCCCCATTGGCGCCAGCGCACGCTCCCACAGCTCTCGTGCCGATTCGCCCTTCTTGACGAAGCACCACTCCTGTGCGGCGATCGCGCCAGCGTCCATCCGGTCCGCCAAATGGTAAATCGATCCACCCGCAATGGGATCGCGCTCCTTGATCGTCCATTCGATCGCAGCGATGCCGCGATGCCGCGGCAACAACGACGGGTGATAGCCAATGCCGCCGAGCCGCGAATGCGCGAGCGCCTCGTTGCTGACGCGCGCATGGCTGTGCGCGGTGACGATGAGGTCGGTCCCGGCAGGAACCGCCGCGGCGGGAATAATCTTGGGATTAGGCGACACATAGACGTCGATGCTCAGCGCTCGTGCTGCATTGGCAAGCCGATCGTCATCGGCGGGCACGACAACGCGAACGATTTCGACATCCTCTTCGCGCAACACGGCGAAGGAGGCCGAGCCAAACCATTTCGAGCCGACGAGCGTGATTTTCACACGCACATTATAACGTGGGCGCGCGGACGCTTTGCGTCGCCGCGACGGTCGTTACGAGTGGCGACGGGTGTCGTTCAAATGCGGTTTACGCGGGACATTCGACGGCGTTGCCGATACGCGTGCCGTCTTTCCACGTTTCCAGACGCACCGGGAAGCCCCATAACCGATAGAGATGCTTGACCACTTCGCCTGCCGCATCGGCGAGCGGGCGGTCGCGATAAGCCATATGCTGCAACTCGAGCGAACGGTCGCCGTCGCGATCGTAGTGAACGATCTGCACATCCGGCACGCGTGTTTCATGTGCGTGCTGGTCCGAAAGCAGCTTGCGCAAGCGACGATAGCCGGATTCGTTGTGGATGGTATCGACGACGAGATCGTCCTCGTCGGCGTGGTCCGCCAATGCGAACAAGCGCAATTCGCGGATCAGCCGCGGCGACAGGTACTGCGCAATAAACGACTCGTCCTTGTAGTTGCGCATCGCGAAATCGAGGGTCTTCCGCCAGTCCGTCCCGGCGATGTCCGGGAACCATTCGCGATCTTCGGCGTCGGGCCGCTCGCAGATCCGTTTGAGATCTTCAAATATCGAGAAGCCGAGCGTATACGGATTCATGCCGCCGAAGTGCTGACTGTCGAAGCCGGGCTGATGCATGACGTTGGTGTGACTCTTCAGGAATTCCAGCATGAAGCCGTCGTCGACCAATCCCTTTTCGTGCAGACGATTCAGGATGGTGTAGTGCCAGAACACCGCCCAGCCCTCGTTCATCACCTTCGTTTGTCCTTGCGGATAGAAATACTGCGCAAGCTTCCGCACGATGCGCACGAGCTCACGTTGCCAGGGCTCGAGCTTCGGCGAGAATTTTTCGACGAAATAGAGAATGTTCTCCTGGGGATCGGGCGGAAACATCGCCTTCCGCTTCGCGGGCGTGGTCCCCTTGTCCGGCAGCGTGCGCCATAAGTCGTTGAACTGCTGTTCCTGATACGCCTGGCGGTCCTTGAGCCGCTCTTCCTCGGCCTTCAATGTAAGCGGCGGCGGACGCCGATAACGGTCGACGCCATGCGGCATCAGTGCGTGACAGGCGTCGAGGATCTCTTCGACCGCCGCTTCGCCGTGGCGGTCTTCGCACTCCATCACGAAATGGCGCGCGAAGACGAGGTAATCGAGGATCGCTTCGGGCGTCGTCCATTGCCGGAACAGATGATTGCCCTTGAAGAAGGAATTGTGGCCGTAGCACGCGTGCGCGATGACCAGCGCCTGCGTGGTGATTGTGTTTTCCTCCATCAGGTACGCGATGCATGGATTGGAATTGATGACGATTTCGTACGCGAGTCCCTGGGCTCCGCGCCGGTAGGCCTGCTCGTTGCGAATGAATTCCTTGCCGAAGGACCAGTGCGGATAGCCGATTGGCAAGCCGGTCGTCGCGTAAGCATCGAGCATCTGTTCCGATGTGATGATCTCGATTTGGTTCGGATACGTGTCGAGCGCGTATTCGGCGGCGACTTCGCCGATCGCAGCGTCGTAGCGCTCGAGCAGCGATGTATCCCAATCGGCGCCGTGTGAAAGTGCGGTCATAGTTCCCCCACGCTTGCGGCCTTAGTGGCCAATGCGGCCGCTACGCTGCCCCCAAAGGGGGAGTAATTAGCGCCGCGGGATAGAGACGCGAGCAGCCGGCGAGGGGCCCCGCGACGC
>DASPYC010000417.1:0-2362 GCA_035636955.1 Casimicrobiaceae bacterium | reverse complement strand
CCTCGATTACCTCCTGCACCGGCGCGGACCGATGGCGATCGGCATCAACCAGGGTGGGTTATTCGCGCGCGCATTACCGGCGTCGTTGCGGCCCGATGTGCAATTCCATTTCGCGACCTTGTCGTCGGACATGGCGGGATCGAAGGTTCATGCCTTCTCGGGCTTTACGATGTCGGTGTGCCAGCTGCGTCCCGATGCGCGCGGCTTTGTCCGCATTGCGAGCAACGATCCGCTCGCGGCGCCGATAATGCAGGCCAACTATCTCTCGACCGAGCACGATCGATCGACACTGATAGCGGGACTTCGATTGGCGCGAAAGTTGGCGGCGACGCGCGCGATGGCACCGTTCGTCGCAGGCGAATATCGTCCGGGATCAGACGTCACGACCGACGATGGACTGCTCGAGTTCGCCAAAAATACCGGCGGTACGATTTTCCATCCGAGCGGCACGACCAAAATGGGACCGGCATCGGATCCCTACGCAGTAGTCGATGCCACGCTCCGCGTACACGGCATCGCGGCGCTTCGCGTCGTCGATTGCGGCATCATGCCGACGCTCGTATCGGGCAACACCAATGCTCCGGTGGTGATGATCGCAGAGATGGCTGCCGACATGATCATTAGCGGCAGATAATGGATCCCACGCTCGACGCTTCGCGTCTTCGCTGCCCCCAAAGGCGGCGGACCTCAGTGCGCGGCTTCGGGGCGGCCCTTCGCCGCGATTGAATCGTCAGGAGATGATGATGGGCTGTTGTCACGCGGACTTTGCATTAATTGATCAGAGCGATCGCGGTTTCACCCTCGGCATGCCGACCTTCACGTTTGGTGCGGGCGTTCTGGCCGAAGTGGGCGACAACGCGCTTGACCTCGGATTGAAGCGCATTGCGTTGTTCACCGATCGCAAGCTCGCAAAAGGCGAGCACGTCGCGAAGGTGAAGGCCTCGCTGGCAAACGCGCACGTCGACGCAATCCTTTACGACGAAATCGCGATCGAGCCGACCGACGCTTCGCTTCAGCAAGCCGCACGGTTCGCGCGGGAGGCCGATATCGATGGCTACGTGTCAGTGGGCGGCGGCTCGGTGATGGACACGTGCAAGGCGGCCAACCTTTACGCAACGCATCCGGCCGAGTTCATGACGTACGTGAATGCGCCGATCGGCGGGGGGCAACGGGTGCCGAGGCCGGTGAAGCCGCATATCGCCTGCCCGACGACATCGGGCACGGGTTCGGAAGCCACCGGGATCGCGATCTTCACGCTGACATCGATCAACGCGAAAACAGGGATCATTTCACGGCGTTTGATTCCGACGATCGCGCTCATCGATCCGGACGTCACCAAAACACTGCCGCCGAACGTCGTCGCTGCGACGGGGTTCGATTGCATGAGCCACGCGCTGGAGTCGATCACCGCGCGTGCGTGGCCGCGTCGAATCAATCCGGCAAAAGGCGTCGGACGTCCGGTATCGCAAGGTGCGAATGCATTTTCCGATGCGCTGGCCGCGCAAGCGCTCGATGCCGTCGGCAAATATCTCGTTCGCGCGGTTGGCGACGCAAGCGACACCGAGGCGCGCACAGAAATGATGTACGCGGCGCTACTCGCCGGCATCGCCTTCAATGCCGCGGGCTGTCATCTGCCGCACGGCTTGTCATACGCCGTTTCAGGGTTGACCCAAGATTGGCATGTGACCGGTTATCCAGACGGAAAATCTCTCGTGCCGCACGGCATGGCGGTGGTCCTCAACAATCCATCGGTGTGGCGTCACACAGCGCCCGCTCATCCTGAACGGCATCTCAATTGCGCGCGCTGTCTCCGCGCGGAAATGCGCGGTGCGACGCGGGACGATGCCGGCGAAGTTCTCGCGTCGTGCGTGATCGACATGATGAAAGCCACCGGGATGCCGAACGGCTTGACGGCGCTAGGCTTCGGCGAAAAGGAGATAGACGCGCTCGCGACCGGCGCTGAACCGCAGTATCGCGTGATCAAGAATGCGCCCGTCGATATCGGGCGCGACGAGATCAAGAGTTTGTTCCGCGCGGCGCTGCGCTATTGGTGAGCTCTTGGGGATCCAGCTGCCCGGCATCGCCCGTCGGCGGCGCACGCTCGACGCGCCGCGCAGAAAGCCGAACCGCAAACGTGCTGCCTCGTCCACGCTCGCTTTCGATCTCGAGCTCGGCTTGATGCCGCAGCAGCACGTGCTTGACGATCGCGAGGCCTAAGCCTGTTCCGCCGGTGGCGCGCGAGCGGCTGCGATCGACGCGATAAAACCGCTCGGTAAGACGTGGCAAGTGTTCCGCGGCAATGCCAATGCCCGAATCGGTGACCGAAAAGACGCCGCTGCCGTCGGTATCGACGCGCCAGGCG
>DASPYC010000416.1:0-2883 GCA_035636955.1 Casimicrobiaceae bacterium | reverse complement strand
CGAACGCCTCGACTACGACACCCCGACCGGGTCGCTCACACGCGACTTCTACGGCGTCAGCGTGACCGCGCCGATCGGCCCCGGCGCTCTCTACTTCTTCTGGGGCGACGCGCTGGATGGCAAGGGCGGTTCGGTGAATGGTACGCGAGTCGGTGGCCTGACCAAGGGCAACGACACGGGATCGCAGCAGTGGGAAATCAGCTACACGTATCCGCTGTCGAAGCGCACGCAGGTCTACGCCGGTTACGTGAAGCTGCAAAACGAGAGGAACGCCGCGTACACGTTCAATATCAACGCGTACACGGTCAGTACGGCCTGCACAGTATCGCAGCCGAATTGTGGCTCCAACGGCAGGCCGCAAGGCCTCGTTTTTGGCATGATCCATCTGTTCTAAGCTTCGAACCACAGCAACAGAATCGCGGGCGCTTTCGAGCGCCCGTTTTTTTGCGCTTACGTTTCTGCGCAGCGCTACGAAAACCCTATCAATGTGAAGGCAGCGAGCAGTCGATCGAATTGAGCGCTTCGAGCCACGACGACGCGTCGAAGCGGAGTGAGCCGATGCGCGAAGGGCGCCTGTGGCGCATTCGGCGAAGCGGGCGGCGCGGCCGTGTCGGCGGCGTTGGGTCGACGCTCGCGACCGCGCCGGGATTTCCCGCTTTGACGACGTGATTTGCGCCACGCCGAAGCCTCAAGCGCAGCGGCTCAGCCCGCTTCGAAACGAATAGACAGCAGCCGCTCACCGCTGCAATTGGCGTTTCGCTATCATGATGAGATGATCGATTCATTCATCATCGGCTTCGACCGCGCGTTGCGCACGCTTTCGGGCAACGTGCAGCCGACGCGCATTGCGCCTGGTCTGAATCTGCCCGAGCCCGAGCTTTCGCCCGATCAGCGACGACAAGCCGCAGGACTGATGCGCGTCAATCACACCGGCGAAGTCTGCGCGCAGGCGCTTTATGCGGCGCAGGCGCTGGTCGCGCGCGATCCAGCGATCAAGGGACGCTTTGCTGCCGCAGCGCGCGACGAAGAGGACCACCTAGCGTGGACGCAGCAGAGGCTCGCGGCACTGGGCGATCGCACATCGCTGCTCAATCCGTTGTGGTATACCGGCGCGTTCGCGATCGGTATCGCGGCGGGTTTTGCCGGCGATCGAACGAATCTTGGATTTGTCGTCGAGACGGAGCGGCAGGTTGAGGAGCATTTGACCGGCCACATCGATCGTCTGCCTGCCGCCGACACGAAGAGCCTCGCCATCGTCGAGCAGATGCGCGACGACGAGGTGCGTCACGGCGCGATGGCGCTCGAGGCGGGCGCGGCCCCGGTCCCTACTCCGGTCAAATACTTGATGCGACGCGCGGCCGATGTGATGCGCGCGATCGCATACCGCATCTGAGTCAGTTACTGCGTCTCCATTCTCGCAGCGCCTCGATGCGGGCTGCTCGAACCGCTTTCGCAATGGCACCGTCGCGAGTGCGCACTGGCGTCGTTGCGGCCTTGGATGCGTTGGCAATCGCCCCGGCTTGAACCGAGGACACAATGCGGAGTGCGTCGCGCAGTCTGCCGGCAGGCGAATACGTTTGCGAAGCGCGCGGAATCGAACGGGCGATCGCCTCACACGCGGCGAGCAACGTCGACAATCGTTCCGGCCGCCGAAGCGCGTCGGCCGATTGCAACAAATCCAATATCGACGCGGCCGTCAACTGATCTAGATGATCGACGTCCCTCTGCCAACGCTCGACGAGCCGAGCGGCGTCGCGACATTCGAGCGGCACTTTGAGCCGCGCGGAAAGCGCCTCCGCACGTCCGACGCGGGCGCGCGGATCGGCACGGCGGCGCGACGCCGCGAAGTCGTGCACGAGAACTGCATATCGCGCCGGCAGCGAAAGCTCATGCGCCGCAGCCCAATCGATGGCGCGTTCGAGATGGATTCCGGCATCGATTTGCCGGCGCGGCGAAAGGACAATCCTCGCGCCGAATAGTCGATCGATCTCGGGAAGCAGCTGCGCAAGCGCGCCGCACGCGCGCAATACGATCAGCATCCGCGACGGATGCGACTCCGTCAGTCCACGCGCCAGTTCCTGCCAGATCCGTTCGGGGGCGATCGTCTCGAGTTCGCCGGAAGCGACGATCTTCCGCATCAATTGCTGCGTCTTGGGCGCCACCTTGAATCCGAAGCGCGCCGCGAAACGGGCAACGCGCAACACGCGCAGGGGATCCTCGACAAACGCGGGCGACACATGCCGCAGGATTCCCGCATGCAAGTCGGCTTCGCCGCCGTACGGATCGATCAGCGTGCCGTTCTCGTCGCGCGCCATCGCATTGATCGTCAGGTCTCGCCGCGCGAGATCGTCGGAAAGCGTCACCTCGGGCGACGCAAAGAATTCGAAACCGCGGTAGCCGCGTCCATGTTTACGCTCGGTGCGCGCGAGCGCGTATTCCTCGCGTGTGTCAGGATGCAGGAACACAGGGAAGTCGCTGCCGACGGGCTTGTATCCGGAAGCCGTCATCATCTCGGGCGCGGCGCCGACGACGACCCAGTCGCGGTCGCCGTGCTCGCGTCCGAGAAGCTCATCGCGGACCGAGCCACCCACGCGGTAGACGCGAAACGGTTGCCGCTCGCCGCGAACCATTCGATCGTGGTCGCTGCTGTGACTGAACTTACTGACCGCTCCGCGCACGCATCCGATCGTACTTGCTATGCATCGCGCTTGGCGAAAGATACATCGGTGCAATGGCCTCGAGCTCGGCTGGAACGAAATCGAAAGTCGGTGGCAGCGCGCCATTGCATACGGCGTCCTTTTGCATCGACGCGAGGTTGTCACGCGTCATCAACGGTCCCGGAAGCCGCTCGAGGATCCCCGCCGACCATTTCGATAAAGCGGG
>DASPYC010000415.1:0-2485 GCA_035636955.1 Casimicrobiaceae bacterium | reverse complement strand
GTTACCGTGACGGGCGACAACAAATTCACCGTCGATCGCGTCGTGTGCGCCGTCAATTGCGGATTGGTCGTGAACCCCGACGTCGTGAAAGCGCAGATGGAAGGTGGGATCGGGTTTGGACTTTCGGCGGCGCTCTACGGTGCGATCACGTTGAAGGACGGCGGGGTCGAGCAATCGAACTTCCACGATTACCCCGTGCTTCGAATGAACGAGATGCCCGCGGTGGAAGTGCACATCGTGCCGTCGACCGAAAAGCCGACCGGCGTGGGCGAGCCGGGCGTGCCGCCGATTGCACCGGCGGTCGCGAATGCGCTCGCGGCAGCGACGGGCAAGCGCCTACGCAAATTGCCGCTGTCGCTCGCTTGAGCGCCGCAGGGCCTCAGCCTCGTTGGATCTGCAACGAGAATCGTCGCAGTGAGTGTCGGCCGCGTGTGCCGTCTCGCATTGGCCGTCGATCCCCGCTACGGTGTACCCGAGTGTCCCCTCGCCGGCTGCTCGCGTCACTATCCCTCGGCGCGAAACTGGCCCCCTCCCGGGGCAGAGGGAAGAGCGTAGCGGCGCAGCCGCAAGCGTGGGAGACCATTTGAGCGAGCCAGCGCAGGCGGTACCCGGTCTCGCGATCGCTGCGTTGTCGTTGGGCGCGTTCGGCGCAGCCGCGTCGGCGCGCGTGGCCGACCCGATGCTGCCCGCGCTCGCGAGCGGGTATGGCGTCGGAATCGGAACGGCAGCCAACGTCGTGACGCTGTTCACCCTGGCATATGGTGTTTTTCAGATCGTTCTCGGACCGTTCGGCGACCGCTACGGCAAGTATCGGGTCATTGGATGGGCTTGCGTGACCTCCGCCGCCACTGCGCTCGGCTGCGCGCTCGCGCCGACGTTTGGCACGCTTACGGTGGCACGATTCGTCGCCGGCGCCACCTGCGCAGCAATCGTTCCGCTATCGATGGCGTGGATCGGCGACGTTCTACCGTACGAGCGGCGACAGCCGGTGCTGGCGCGCTTTCTGATCGGTCAAATGCTTGGGTTCTCTGCAGGTTCTTTGCTCGGCGGTTTGGGCGCCGAGCACTTCGGCATCCGCACACCGTTCGTCTTTCTCGCGCTTTGGTTTGCGGGCGCGGCGGCGATCGTGTTCGCGATGCTGCGCCGAATGCATCCCGCTGGACTTGCGCAAGCCAAAGACGCGTCGTTGGCCACGTTTCCGGCCGGCATCGCGTACGTTTGGCAACAACGCTGGGCGCGCATCGTGCTGCTGACCGTGTTTCTCGAAGGCACGTTCATGTTCGGCGCGTTCGCGTTCATTGCCACGCATCTTCACCGCCACTACGGGATTTCGCTTTCATTCGCCGGCATGCTCGTGATGCTCTACGGCGCCGGCGGGATCGTGTTCGCGGCGTTTTCCACGTTTCTCGTTCGGAGGCTCGGCGAAGCTGGACTGGCGACCGCCGGCGGTGCGCTGATATGCACGACGCTGATCGTTATCGACGCAACGCAGCGCTGGCCGTTGGCAGCGCTGGCCGTGCTCGTGATGGGAACGGGTTTTTACATGCTGCACAACACGCTGCAAACCAACGCGACGCAAATGGCGCCGGAAAAGCGCGGCACCGCCGTCTCGCAGTTCGCGTTTTGCCTTTTCGTCGGCCAGTCGGTAGGCGTCGCGCTCGCAGGCTTGATCGCGGAACATTCGGACACGAATACAGTCCTTGCAGCAGGCGCCTTCGGCGTTCTTGCCGTCGCGCTCGCGTTCGCGAAGCTGCGGCGCACTCGCCATCGGCGCGTCGAGTTCTCGGCCTGAACCCATCGCGTCGCGGAAACGTCTATCCTTTAGCGGACTGCGTAGAACGACGAATGACATGTACACACCAGACGGCTTCGTTCCTTCGCACACGGCCCCGGCGATGCTGCCCGGCACGACGCTCGCGTTTGCGTTCAGCGATGCAAATCTGCTGGTCGGCGGTTCGGATGCGGCGCCGACAATTCCCACGCTCGATGAGTTCGGTGCCATCGGCATCGACGGCGTCCGGCATTACCTCGGCGAGCTTGCCGGCATACCGTGCGTGGCGATCGGTTTGGCGAACCCGATCTCCCCACCGGCCGATTTCCAGTTGCTTGGCTTGCGCGCGCTATTCTTTCGGGTTCCCGAGACGCTGCTCGCCATCGGCGCCCGCGCGTTCCAGATCGTCGAGTGGGACCGGACGCATCGCTACTGCGGCCGCTGCGGTGCGCCCACGCGCGACAAAGCGAGCGAACGTGCGAAGGAATGTCCGGTCTGCGGCTACGTTGCATATCCGCGCGTGTCGCCTGCAATGATGGCTCTCGTCACGCGTGGACGCGAGTTGTTGCTTGCGCGCGCGCATCGATTTCCGCCGGGACGCTACAGCGCGCTTGCCGGATTCGTCGAGCCAGGCGAAACGATCGAGGACTGCGTTCGGCGCGAGGTCAAGGAGGAAGTCGGCATCGACATCGACAGCATCACCTATTTCGATGC
>DASPYC010000414.1:0-4593 GCA_035636955.1 Casimicrobiaceae bacterium | reverse complement strand
GGGGGCGGCGTCGCGCGCTATTTGAAGGAGAAGCGAAGCTGGCTCGCTCGGAACTCGCCCTGCCGCCATTCGCTGCTCGTTCCAGGACCGTTCAACGGCATCGGCGCCGAGGGCGAGCACTTCATCGCCACCTGGGCGCCGAATGAGGCGGCGCGTCGCTGGCCGTGGCGTGTGACGCCGTGGTTTCAGGCGATGCTTCGCTACGCGCCCGACATCATCGAGGTCGAGGACCCCGGACTGGTCGGCTGGATCGCGCTCAATGCTGCACGCGAGCTCGGCATTCCGCTGGTCGCGTTCTGTCATAGCGAGCTCGTCGGTACCGTGACGCGGCGGCTCGGTCCCATTCCGGCGACGGTGATGCGCGCGTATCTTCGCTCGTTCTACCGGCGTTGCGATCTGGTGCTGACACCCAGCGAATTCATGCGCCGGCGCCTGCTCCGCTGGGGCGTCGACAACGTTGTCGTGCGTCCGCTCGGCGTCGATCTCAAGACATTCAACCCCGCGGCGAGAACGACGACGCTGCGCCGCGAGCTCGGTTTGGGCGAACGCGCGAGAGTCCTCGTCTATGCCGGACGGTTCGCGTGCGAGAAGAATCTCTCCGTGTTGTTGACGGCCTTTCGTCGACTCGGGCGTCCTTATTACCTGTTGATGCTTGGTACCGGCGAGACGATACCGCGTCAGCCGAACGTCATCGTACGTCCTTATGAGCGCTCGTCACGCGAGCTGGCGAGAATCATCGCGAGTGCAGACGGCTTCGTGCACGCCGGCGATCAGGAAACATTCGGACTGGTGCTGCTCGAGGCAATGGCCTGCGGACGTGGCGTCGTCGCGGCCGCGGCAGGTGCCGCACCGGAGCTCGTGACGCTCGAAACGGGCATGCTCGCGCCTGCGCGCGACGCCGGCTCGCTCGCGTCGACGATCCACGCGTTTTATCAACGCGACCTCGATGCGATGGGGCGCCGTGCTCGGGCGCACGTCGAGCGCAGCTACAGCTGGGACGCGGTAATGCGCGGTCTGCTCGAGCTGTACCGTGCCGTGCAGAGCTGGCAGCTGCGAGGGAATGCCGGATATGTCGCATCGTGAAATCGATCGCTCGGTTGCATTCGTTGTCCACGACGCGGCGCCGCGGACGTGGCCGGCATGTGCACAACTGTTGCAGATGCTCGATGACCTCGGCGCTGGACCGGTCACGATACTGGTCGTCCCGCATTACCATTACCAGGATCCGATCGCGAAGGACGCCCGTTTTATCGCCGCGTTGGACCGGCGGCTGGCGCGCGGCGACGAGCTGGCGCTGCATGGGTTCCATCATCGCGACGACGAACCGCCGCCGCGCACGCTTCGCGGCTTCGTCGAGCGGCGGATACTGACCCGGGCCGAGGGTGAATTTGCCGCGTTGAACGAAGCCGCCGCGGCATGGCGTCTCGCGCGTGGCATTGAAGCGTTTCGGGTGCTTCGCTGGCCGTTGCACGGCTTCGTGCCGCCCGCATGGCTGCTCGGCGAAGGAAGCCGCGTAGCCATTGATCGATGTGGATATCCGTTCCGTTATGTTTCGGCGCGCCGCGGGATTTTTCGGTTGCCCCACTGGCGTCTCGCTCGCACGGCCAATGTCTGCTATAGCCCCGACGCGCGCTGGCGTCGAACCCTGTCACGCGCGTTGATCCGCGCCGAGCTCGCACGTGCACATCGCCGCTCGCTTCTCCGTGTGTCGCTCCACCCGCAAGACGTGCATTGTGCCGAGGTGCTTGCCCACTGGCGCACGCTCATTGCCGAGGTTCTCGCGCAACGCACGCCCGTCACCAAGGAACAGTGGACTGCATCGCTTGATACGCCGCGATACGAATATCCGGCGACAGCAGATCGTGCATCGACCCGCGTAGCAGCTTAGCGCTGCGATCAGAGTCCGGTCGGATACGCTTCGGGCGCTTCGTGCGACGGAGCCTGAACCATCTTGTCGACCGGCTCGAGCGGCTCCAACGCGATCGTTTGGTCGCAATGAATCACCGCGTCGAATTGCCCTGGCAGCGTGGCGTTGAAATAGTGACTCGCGCGTTCGGTCTCAGGTAGATAGATCACGCCGATCGCGCGCTGGAGTCGCGCCGCGCGCAAGCCGCGTGCGGCAGGATTGTCGCCGCGCAACGGAAGCAGAAAACGTTCGATGCCGGCACGATGGAAAAGATCTTCGTAGCTTTCCGGCAGAGCGGGCCGCACACGCTTGCGCTCGGCCGACCCGCCCCAATCCGACGCCGCAATGACGGTTCCATGATGGGTTGTGAAACCGATGAGCACGCTTTCGGCGTCGTTGCGCTCACGCACGAGCTGGCCGAGCGTCCATTCGCCGATCGCGCCCATTTGCGTCGCGCGTGCATCGCCGACGTGCGAATTGTGCTCCCAGATGACGATTTTCGCCTGCCTGTCTTGCGACAGATGCGCGTCGAGCGCCTCGAGCGTCTGCGCCATATGGCGGTCGCGTAGATTCCACGATGATACGCGTCCGCGAAACATCGTCCGATAATATTCTTCGGCGTTTTTCACGAGTCGAGCATTTTGCAGCGCGTAAAAATGTTCGTCCGTCGCGCCCTCAGCCGTTTGTTCGATCGCTGCGGTGCCGCGTCGCAGCATCTCGGCCAATTGCGCGACGACTTCGTCTTGGCAGGACTGCGACGCGCCGAATCCCGCCGCATACGCGTAGCGCTCGCTGTCGCGGTCGAAGTGGTCGAAACAGGCGTAGCGCTTCCGTGCGAGCCGCGCTGCTTCCGGGTCGGCCTGTTGCAGATAACGCAGCACCGCATCGATCGATGTGTACAGGCTGTAGAGATCGAGACCGTAGAAACCGATTTTATGGCGGCGCTGGACGTCGTTGTACGTCCGAAGCCACTCGACAAAGGTCAACACGTCGGTATTGCGCCACATCCAAGTCGGAAATCGCGCAAAGCCGCCAAGCGCATCGCGACCGTTGCGGTCGGCCGTTTCGCCGCGGACATAACGGTTGACGCGATAGGCGTCGGGCCAATCCGCTTCGACGGCGACTGCGCTGAATCCAAAACGCTCGATCAGTGCGCGAGTGATTCGTGCGCGTTCGGCGTAGAAATCGTGCGTACCGTGCGTTGCTTCGCCGAGAAGAACAAAGCGGGCGTTGCCGATCAGCCGGAAAAGCGGCTCGTAGTCGTCGCTTGCACCAGGCAAGCGATGTGCCGACTCGGCGATTGCTTCATCGACGATCGTATCAACGCTGTACGCCATCGGCTTTCACCGTGCGAAAGCAAACGCGCCGACGTAGGCGTGAAGATGCCGCTCGAACCACCGCCGAGCCAGTTGTGCTGCGCGCGAGAGCGTTCCCGGTTCTTCGAACAAGTGCGTCGCACCGGCGACAAGCTCGAATTCCTTTTCGCAGCGAAGCTCCTGATACGCGGCTCGGTTCAAATCGACGACGCCATGATCTTCAGCGCCGACGATCAACAGCGTTGGGGCACGCACGCTTTGCAACGCAGGGAATCCGGCCAGATCTGGGCGTCCGCCGCGCGATACAACGGCCGCGACATTGTCCCGCCCTGAAGCCGCGAGACGAATTGCCGCAGCCGCGCCCGTGCTCGCGCCGAATAAGCCGAGCGGCAGGTCGCTAGCGGCCCGCGAATCGGCGATCCATGCGCAGACGGTCGCAAGCCGCCGGGTGAGAAGCGGAATATCGAAGCGGGTTTCGTAAACCGCCTCCTCGTCGACCAGCAGGAGGTCGACAAGCAGCGTGCCCAAGCCGCCTTCGCGCAGTTTTTCGGCGACGAAATCGTTGCGCGGACTCATTCGGCTGCTGCCGCTGCCATGGGCGAAGAGCACGACGCCGCTTGCATTCGGCGGCAGTTCGAGCATTCCTTCGAGGAAGCCCATATCCGCCGGGATCTGGACCAATTGGCTCAAAGTGGCATTCATCGCAATTTCCTCTTCATTGGCGATCGAGCGCGGCGTGATGCGTGGGCGCACGGCTCAAGAGATCGATGACTTCGTCGTCGCTCGTTTGATCGAATTGCTCGTACCAAACGCTGACGGCGCGGAACGGTTCGGGCGTGTAAAGACAGATCATCTCGTCGACGAGCCCCGCCAACTCTTCGCAGCTGTCCGACGCCGCGACCGGCACGGCGACGACTATGCGCTGCGGATGTTCCCGACGTACCGCCTGCACCGCGACCGTCATCGTCGAACCGGTGGCCAGGCCGTCGTCGACGAGTATCACGGTGCGTCCGCGGAGCGGCGGCGCCGGCGCGCCACGCCGGTAGCGCGCTTCCCGCCTCGCGATTTCCTGCAGCTCGGCGCGGACGACTCTGTCGATCGTTACCTCATCGATGCGAGCGAGCGCAACGATTTCGCGGTTCAGGATCCGCAATCCCCCGCTCGCGACGGCGCCCATCGCGAGCTCCTCATGTGATGGAACCCCGAGCTTGCGCACGACGATCACGTCGAGATCGACATGCAGGCGCTCCGCGATTGAATGCGCGACCGGGACGCCTCCGCGGGGCAGGGCCAGAACGATAACGTCACAACGATTCGCGTACGCGCCCAACCGATCGGCGAGGATTGCGCCCGCTCCCGCTCGATTTGGAA
>DASPYC010000413.1:0-2607 GCA_035636955.1 Casimicrobiaceae bacterium | reverse complement strand
GACGACACGAGCGGCAGCACAACGCGTCCGTCGACCATGGCGATGAAGCTCGCTTCTTCGCCCGCAAGGAAATCTTCGATGACGACCCGTGCACCAGCATCGCCGAGCGAGTGACCGACGAGCATGTCGTCGATCGCTGCGTGCGCTTCATCGCGTGATGCAGCCACAACGACGCCTTTGCCCGCCGCGAGGCCGTCCGCCTTGACAACGATCGGCGCATCGCGCTCATCGATGTACGTGTGCGCTTCGCGAGAATCGCTGAACGTCTTGAACGGAGCGGTGGGAATCCGATGGCGCACCATGAACGCTTTCGCGAAATCCTTCGAGCTTTCGAGCTGCGCGGCGGCACGCGTCGGTCCGAAAATCTTGAGGTCCGCGGCGCGGAACGCGTCGACGATGCCGGCCGCCAGGGGCGCCTCGGGACCCACGACGGTGATTGCGACGGGTTCACTGCGCGCGAATTCAACGAGCGCAGCGATTTCAGTCACATCGACGTTCGTGACGCCCGGCTCGCACGCGGTCCCGGCATTGCCCGGCGCGACAAAGACCATTCCGACCCGCGGCGATCGCGCGAGCTTCCACGCCAACGCATGCTCCCGACCACCGCCGCCGACGATGAGAACGTTCAACGCTTTAAACCTTCATTCGACGCTGATCTTGCCGAACAGATACAGGACGCTGCCGTGGTTGACCCCCCCGTTCAGCGTCGGAATGAACGTGGACAGCACTTCGACCTTCTGTGAGCGAAGCGTGAGCAGCGGTAGAAGCACCGGCACGGGCCAGCCGCTCGCGATGTCCGGCCGCTGGATGAACGCCGCCGTGTAACCGAGACCGGCCTGGAGCTTCTCCCGCTCGCCCCAGTACGTCGTCCATGCGTACCCGAGGTTGAACTGGGCCTGCCCATGCGAATCCTTGAATACCAGGAAGAAGACGGTGTCGCCGTCGCCGTTGGAACGCTCTGCCGTGCGCGCCCAGCCGCCGCCCCACGCGTTCGCGTTTTCCTCCCGTCGCCGGTCAGAAGTCCAGCTCCACGGAAGATGCCATGAGTATCCAGAGACGAGCAGCTCGTTTTTGCCGTTATCGTATGTGTCGACAACGCGCCGGCATCCGATGTCGATCCATTTGCCGAAATCGGCGCATTCGGTCGCATCGGCGGCAGGCGCAAACAAGTACATGCAAAGCGTAGCAATGGCGGCGGCTCGTTTCATCGCATCGTCATCATCTGAAAAGCGTCAATGGCGAAAATGTCGAATGCCGGTGAACACCATCGCGACGCCGCGTTCGTCGGCTGCCGCGATGACTTCGCTGTCCCGAACGCTGCCGCCGGGCTGAATGACCGCGACCGCACCGTTGTCGGCGACGACGTCGAGTCCGTCGCGAAATGGAAAGAACGCGTCCGATGCGACGACACTCCCGGCCAGGGACAGCCCCGCGTTGGCCGCCTTGATCGCAGCGATGCGTGTCGAATCCACGCGGCTCATCTGGCCCGCGCCGACGCCAAGCGTGCGACCGCGGGCGCAGAACACGATCGCGTTGGACTTGACGAACTTGGCGATGCGCCAGGCAAACAGCAGATCGGAAAGCTGCTCGGCGCCAGGCGCCTTCTTGCTGACGACGGTGAGATCTTCCGCGGCCACCGTGCGCGTGTCGGTGGACTGCACGAGAAACCCGCCGCCGACGCATTTCATGTCCCACGCGTTGTGCGCTCCGCCATCGGCAGGGAGCGTAACGGTCAGCACTCGAACGTTCGTCTTGCGGGCAATGATCGGCAGCGCGTCGTCGGCGTACGACGGCGCGATCAAGACTTCGACGAATTGCGCCGACACTGCCTCGACCGTCGCCGCGTCGACCGGACGGTTGAACGCGATGATGCCGCCGAATGCGGAAGTCGGATCGGTCGCGAACGCCGCGCGATACGCATCCAGTGGGGTTGCCGCGATCGCAGCGCCGCAGGGATTCGCGTGCTTGACGATTACGCACGCCGCTTCGACAAAGGTCCGGACGCATTCCCACGCTGCGTCGCTGTCGGCGATATTGTTGTACGACAGCTCCTTGCCCTGAAGCTGATGAAAGTTCGAGAGCGTTCCGGGCGGCACCGCACCATCCCGATAAAAAGCGGCCTGCTGGTGCGGATTTTCGCCATAGCGAAGGTCCTGCACTTTTTCGCCGCCGAAACGGAAAGAATCGGGCAACGCGCGGACGCGACCGGAAACATCGCGAGCGGTGATCCAATTGGTGATTGCGCTGTCGTACGCTGCCGTGTGGGCGAAGGCCTTTTGCATCAGTCGGAATCGCGTGGCATCGGACAATGACCCGCCCTGCACGTCGAGCTCCGCCAGTATCGTCGCGTAATCCGCGGGATCGACGACAACGCCCACATAAGGCCAGTTCTTCGCCGCCGCGCGCACCATCGACGGTCCGCCGATATCGATGTTTTCGATCGCGTCCTCGAGCGTGCACCCGGGCTTCGCAACCGTTTCGCGAAATGGATAAAGATTGACGACGACAAGATCGATTGTCGGAATGCCGTGGATCGTGAGCGCTTCCCGATGCTCGGCGATATCGCGCCGCGCAAGAATGCCGCCGTGTACTTTTGGATGCAGCGTT
>DASPYC010000412.1:0-8741 GCA_035636955.1 Casimicrobiaceae bacterium | reverse complement strand
CGTCCTGCGCAACTTCGAACGCGATCAACCGCTCCAGCTGGGCGTCGAAATCCCGAGCGGCACTATCGAGAATACGCAATGGAAGAACCTGCGTGACGGTCATTAGTGGACCCCCACGCTTGCGGCCTCAGTGGCCAATGAGGCCGCTGCGCTTCCTCCAAAGGGGGCGTAATTCGCGGCGCGGGATAGTGACGCGAGCAGCGGGCGAGGGGCCCCGCGGGTATAGCGCAGCGGGGATCGACGGCCAATGCGAGTCGTCGCACGAGGCCGACTCTCGCTGCTGCGATTCGCGTTGCCGTTCCAAGGAGGCAGAGGCCCGGCGGCGCTCATGCCGCGTCTGCTGGCGCCATGGTCGCCGCGGCAGCGAGCGCGTCAAGGAGCGGTTTCACGCTATCGCGCTTCAGCTTGAGAGCGCCTGGATTCACGATCAGCCGTGCGGTAATCGGCATGATGTCCTCGACGGCAACCAGATCGTTCGCCTTCAGTGTATTGCCGGTCGAGACGAGATCGACGATCGCATCGGCGAGCCCCAGGAGCGGCGCGAGCTCCATCGAGCCATACAGCTTGATCAAATCGACGTGCATCGCTTTTGCGGCGAAATGCTCGCGCGCGGTCCGCACGTATTTGGTGGCGACGCGAATGCGCGCGCCTCGTTGCACCGATGCCGTCCAATCGTAGCCTCGACGCGTCGCGACGACGAGGCGGCAGCGTCCGATGCCGAGATCGAGCGGCTGATATAAGCCCGCGCCGCCATGCTCCAGCAGCACATCCTTGCCGGCGACGCCGACGTCGGCTGCGCCGTATTGCACATACGTCGGGACATCGGTGGCGCGCAACACGACAAGCGATACGTTCGGATGATTGGTTGAAAGTATCAGCTTGCGCGAAGTCGACAGGTCTTCGTCCGGCACGAAACCGGCGGTCGCGAGTAGCGGCAACGTCTCGTCGAGAATGCGCCCCTTCGAGAGCGCGATGGTCAGGGCGGTCACCCGACCATTCTACCGAACCATCGAATCGCTTATTGCCGGGCCGTGCGGACGTTCAGCGGGGTCGCAACGGCGGCGTTCGTCCGAAAGGGATTGATGTCGATGCCGCCGCGTCGCGTGAAGCGTCCGTACACCGTGAGCTGCTCGCAGCGACAGCGTGAAAGGATGTCGACAAAGATCCGCTCGACGCAATGCTCATGGAATCCGGGATGGCGGCGGTACGAGACGAGATAACGCAGCAGTCCGGCACGATCGATCTGCGCGCCTCGGTAAGCAACGCGCATTGATGCAATGTCGGGTTGTCCGGTGACCGGACACACCGAGCGAAAAAGATTCGTCGTGAGTGCCTCTTCCACCTTTGTGCCGGATGCACTCAAGGTGGCGAGATCGACTTCGTAAGCCGAACAATCGACCGACAGCGTGTCGAGGCTTTCGCCGTCGAGCTCGGCAATGCGTTCGTCGGCGAATATGATGGGGTCTTTGAGCATCACGCTCACTTTCCCCCGCGTCTTGGCAGCAAGATCCCGCTCAATTGTCGCGACGACAGCACCGGCAGTCGCAAACGAAGACTGCGCGAACGAGCCAAGATAGAGCTTCATCGACTTCGATTCGACGATCGACGGTGAGCTTGCCGGCACCTCGATCGTCACGATGGCGATCGCGGGCTTGCCGCGCGAATCGAGCCATGTCAGCTCGTATGCCGTCCAGAGGTCGATTCCCGTGAACGGCAACGTGTCGGCCAAGCCGAGTGCGGCGCGCTGCGGTGCGCGCGAAACGGCAAACAGCTGTGCCGCCTCGTACGTATCCGGATAACCGGTGGCGTGACCGAGCGGCGCGCGGTCGAGATCGGTTCTCGCGGCCATCGATTGTTTATCTATTCGCGCCGCAGGGCCGACCCAAGGCGCGAATTACTCCCCTCCGGGGGGCAGCGCAGCGCCGAAGGCGCAAGCGTGGGGGGCTCATTATCTAACGCGCGAGATGCGTGCGCCCAGGCCCGACAGCTTCTCCTCGATCCGTTCGTAGCCGCGGTCAAGGTGATAAATGCGGTCGATCGTCGTCGTGCCGTCCGCAATCAAGCCGGCGATGACCAAACATGCCGACGCACGTAAATCAGTTGCCATCACGTTGGCACCCGTCAGCGCGCCGACACCTGTGACGATTGCCGTGCTGCCTTCGACTTCGATAGCGGCGCCCAAACGACGCAGTTCCTGCACGTGCATCATCCGATTCTCGAAAATCGTTTCGGTGATGACCGATGTGCCATCGGCGATCGTTGCGAGCGCCATGAATTGCGCCTGCATATCAGTGGGAAATGCCGGATAAGGCGCGGTCCGAACGCTCGCGGAACGTAACGGCTTCGTACGGCGAACACGAATCGTCGAGTCGTCGGACGTGATGTCGGCGCCGGCTTCGGCGAGCTTGTCGCGCACCGCTTCGAGAGTATCTGGACGAGCGCCGATGATCGCAACATCGCCACCCACGGCAGCCGCAGCAGCGATGAACGTCCCGGTCTCGATTCGGTCGGGCATGACCTCGTGGGTCGCGGCGTGCAGGCGTTCGACCCCTTCAATCGAAATTCGATCGGAGCCGGCCCCGGTCACCCGCGCACCCATCGCGTTCAAGCACAGCGCGAGATCGACAATCTCGGGTTCGTGCGCCGCGTTCTCGAGCGTCGTCACACCGTTGGCGAGGGTCGCCGCCATCATCAGGTTCTCGGTCCCAGTCACCGTCACGACGTCGAATACATATTTCGCTCCGACGAGCCGCGTCGCGTGGGCGTTGATGTAACCGTGGTCGAGATCGATCTGCGCCCCCATCGCGATCAGGCCTTTGACGTGCTGATCGACCGGGCGGAGACCGATCGCGCAGCCGCCGGGTAGCGATACGCGCGCCTCGCCGCAACGTGCGAGCAAAGGACCGAGCGCCAAAATCGATGCTCGCATTGTCTTTACAAGCTCGTACGGGGCGAGTGGCCAATCGATGCGGGCTGCATCGAGCACGACAGCGCTGTCGTTGATGCGTTCGTTTTTGACACCCATCTGCGAGAGCAGCGTTTCCATCGTGCGCACGTCGTTCAGGCGCGGCAGATTGGTGAGCGTCAGCGGCTCCGCGGTCAACAGTGACGCGCACAAGATCGGCAGGGCGGCGTTCTTCGCACCCGACACGCGTACTTCGCCGGTGAGGGGAGTGCCGCCTTCGATTACAAGCTTGTCCACGCGAACAGGAATTGTACCTGCCAGCTCCGCCGGCTCAGTGCCGCAGCTTCCAGCCGCGCGCGAGCAGCATGACCGCAATCAACGAAAGCAGCGCAGCACATGCGGTTACGACTGCGAGGCACAGGAACGGTGACGCATCCGAGAGCCCGAAGAAACCGTAGCGAAACCCGTCGATCATGTAGAAGAAGGGATTGAAATGCGACACGATCTGCCAGAACGGCGGCAGCGTGTGAATTGAATAGAACACGCCGGAGAGAAACGTGAGCGGCACGATGACGAAATTCTGGAATGCCGCGAGCTGATCGAACTTGTCGGCCCAGATGCCGGCGATGAGTCCGAGAATGCCGAGGATCCCGCTGCCGAGCAGCGCGAAGGCGACCGCCCACACGGGATGCGAAGGATTCGACACTGCGGGGGCAAACCAAATCGTCACGGCGAACACGCCGAGGCCCACGGCGATGCCGCGGACCATTGCGCCGATTACGTACGCACCGAAGATCTCCAGCGGCGATAGCGGCGGGAGCAGCACGAAAATCAGATTGCCGGTGATCTTCGACTGGATCAACGAAGACGACGAGTTCGCAAAGGCGTTTTGCAATACCGACATCATCACCAGGCCGGGCACGAGAAACGCCGTGTATCCGACGCGACCATCGAACACGGCAACGCGCGATTCGAGGACATGCGAAAAAATCAGTAGATAGAGCAGTGCGGTGAGAATAGGCGCGGCAATCGTCTGGAAGCTAACTTTCCAAAAGCGCAGCAGTTCCTTGTAGAGCAACGTCAGCCAACCATGGCCCGCGAATCTGACGGCGCTCATCTCTCTCATCAGACTTCCGGCAATTCCGGTGACGGCCGTTGCGGATCGAGCGCTTCGTCTCCCGCCATGATCTTCAGGAAGACCTCTTCGAGATCCGTTTCTGCGAGCGCCAGCTCGTCGATGGGGATTTGCTCCACGCGGAGCGCCGCCAGCAGCCGCTCGAGATCGTCGTAGTTCGCAAGCGAGAGATAGAACAATCCGCTTTCGTTGCGCAGGACTTTGGCGCGCCAGGCGTCGGGCACGCGCGGTACCGCCAGGCGAGCGGTCAAACCTCGAAAGCGCGAGAGCAGATTTCGCGTCGTATCGAGCGCAACGACGCGACCGGCTTTCAACATCGCGATCCGCGTGCACAACGCCTCGGCTTCTTCGAGATAGTGTGTGGTCAGAATGATCGTATGGCCGCTGCGGTTCAGGTTGCGGATGAACGCCCACAGGCTTTGCCGCAACTCGACGTCAACGCCGGCGGTGGGCTCGTCGAGCACGATGACCGGCGGCTTGTGAACAAGCGCCTGGCCGACAAGCACGCGGCGCTTCATTCCGCCGGAGAGCGCGCGCATGTTGGCGTCCGCTTTGCCGACGAGGTCGAGATGGTGGAGGATCTCGTCGATCCACGCGCCGTTGTTGCGCAAGCCGAAATACCCGGATTGGATCTCCAGCGTCTCGCGCACGGTGAAGAAGGGATCGAAGACGAGCTCCTGCGGCACGACGCCGAGCGCGCGACGCGCGCTGCGGTAATCGGCGACGACGTCGTGTCCCAGAATTCGCGCGGTACCGCGATCGGCGCGCGTGAGTCCAGCAATGATGGAAATGAGCGTCGTCTTGCCCGCGCCGTTGGGCCCGAGCAAACCGAAGAACTCGCCTTCGGCTACCGACAAATCGATGCCCGCTAGCGCCTGCACGTTGCCGAAGCGACGCGCGATGTCGACGACCTCGACGGCAGCGGTCATCGAGGCGTTAAACTTACGGCTCCAGCAGCTTTTCGACGCCGTAGACGATCGCGAGCGACTTCATGCCCTCGGGCAACGATCTCAGCGTGAGCGTGCGCCCCTCCGCAGTCGCGCGTCGCTTGAGCGCGATCATCACCGCGAGCGCAGCGGAATCGGCCTGCAGCAAGCCGCGAAAGTCGATGATGCCTTGCGACGGCAGCGGCAGCGCTTCGGCGTCGTCGAGCACGCGCGCCGCGTCGTCCATCGTGAGCGATCCCTGAAATACCCAGCGTGCGCCGTTATCCGTCAGCGCGAACGTGTCCGATTGGGCCGATCGGGCAGTACCGAATGAAGTCACTTTGCCCCGCCGCCGTTCTTCGTGGCCAGCGTCTTGATCAAGCCGTCGATGCCGCCGGCGCGAACCTGCTCGCTGAACTCGTCGCGGTAATTGGTCACCAGCGAAACGCCCCCCACAACGACATCGTAGGCCTTCCACGCGTTGTCCTTCTTTTCCATTCCATAATCGATTTGCACCGGCGGCTGACCTTGGCGGATCACCTCGGTGCGCACGAGAACGTCGGCGGCATTCGGATCTGCGCGGAGCGGCTTGTAATCGATCGTTTGATCGCGGTACTGGGTGAGCGCACCCGAGTACGTTCGCACCAGCAGCGTTTTGAACTCGACCGTCAGCCGCTTTTGCTGCTCGGGAGTGGCTTCTCGCCAATGGCGGCCCATCGCCAACGCCGTCATCCGCTCGAAATCGAAGTTCGGGGCGAGCTTCGACTCCATCACTTCGCGAATGCGCGCCTGGTCGCCGGACTGAATCTTCGGATCGCTCTTGATGGTTTGCAGAACGTCTTGCGACACGCGCTTCACCATCGCGTCCGGCGCTTCCTGCGCATACGCGGGAACGCCAAAAGCGGCAGCAAGCAGCAGTAATCCAATGCGAATCGCTAGTCTCATCATTGTTCCTCTTTGTCCGGCGGCACTTTGCCCTCGTAGAGCAGATACTGCCGCCGCTGCAGGTAAGCGCGCCGGATGAATGTGTAACGATCGAGCGCCGCTTGATCGATCATCGATTCCGCCGATAGCGCCTCTGCACGTTCATTGAGCGCGCCAATTCCGTAAAGCACGTTACGCGTCGGCACGTCCGGAATATAACCAACCGGTGCAAGGTAGATGCGGATCGCGAGCCCGGTGCCGTCACGAACCGTCGTCGGGCCGATGAGCGGCACGAACAAGTAAGGGCCTTGCTGGAATCCCCACGTGCCGAACGCCAGGCCGAAATCCCAATCGCCTTTCGGAATACCGCCGTCGGAGGCGACGTCGATCAGACCCCCGATGCCAAACAGCGTGTTGACGATGACACGGCCCATGTCGTTGCCGGCCCGGTCGAGCTTGCCGGACATCAGCGCAGTGAGCGCCGAAAAAGCGTCTTCGATGTTGCCGAAGAAATTGCTCACCGTTTGCTGAATCGGCTTTGGCGTGTAATCGACGTACGCTTGCGCCACCGGCTTGACGATCTTGCCGTCGACGACTTGATGCACGTCGTACATCGCGCGGTTCCAGGGCTCGAATGGATCGGCCGGCGATGTCGGAGCGGTCGTCGTCGCACAACCGCCGAACAATGCCACGGCCGCACCGATGAGCAGCAAGCGCGATGGTAATTTCATTTTCCGCCTCCGAGCGTCGACGCTTTGTCGAACAAGAATTGGCCGATGAGCTTTTCAAGCACAACAGCCGATTGCGTCTTGGTCATCATGCTGCCGTCGGCCAGCATTTGCGTGTCGCCGCCCGCGTCGAGACCGATGTAGACCTCGCCCAATAGCCCCGATGTCAAGATCGACGCGATCGTGTCCTTGCTGAACGGGTAGCCCTGATCGATGCTCAAGGTAACGACGGCCCGGTAGGACTTCGGATCGAAGCGCACGCGATCGACGCGTCCGACGACGACGCCCGCGGCCTTGACCGGCGCGCGCAGCTTGAGCCCGCCGATGTTGTCGAATGCGGCCTCGAGCCGATACGTCTGCGTCGTCTGCAGCGACGTCAGATTGCCGACCTTGAGCGCGAGAAACACGATTGCACCGATGCCGATGACCACGAAGATGCCGACCCAAAGATCGATCGTCGAGCGGTTCACGTTTTATCTTCCACCGCGAAACATGAAAACGGTGAGCAAGAAATCCAGCGCGAGAATCGCAAGCGATGAGCCGACGACGGTGCGCGTCGTCGCCGTCGACACGCCTTCGGCCGTCGGCGTTGCGACATAGCCCTCGAAGACGGCGATCAGACTGACCGCGATGCCGAACACAAAACTCTTGATGATGCCATTGGTGACGTCAGGCCAGAACTCGATGCCGGCGCGCATGTTGCCCCAGAATGCGCCGCTGTCGAGGCCGATCAATCGCACGCCGACGATGTAGGCGCCGAACACGCCGAGCACGGAGAAGAGCGCCGCGAGCAGCGGCATCGAAACGATCCCGCCCCAGAAGCGCGGCGCGACGATGCGCGCCAACGGATCGACCGCCATCATCTCCATCGCCGCGATCTGCTCGGTTGTTTTCATCAGCCCGATTTCGGCGGTCACGGCGCTGCCGGCGCGACTCGCGAAGAGAAGACCCGCGACGACCGGCCCGAGTTCCCGCACCAGCGACAGTCCGACGAAGATGCCAAGCGAGTCTCCGGCGCCATATTTGTTGAGCGCATCGTAGCCCTGCAATCCGAGTACCATGCCGACGAACAGGCCGGACACGAGAATGATGACAAGCGACAGCACGCCGGAAAAATAGATTTCACGAAACGTTAGCTGCAGCCGCATGAACGCAGCGGGCGAGTGATATAGCACGAGCGCGAAAAAGCGCGCGGCGAAACCGAGGCGGCTCACCGACTGCTGCGTCGCGCGACCGACTCGCTGCAAAAGGAACGTGACCGCGTCAGTCGGCATGCGCGAACTCTTCGACAAGAGGCTTCGACGGGTAGTGGAACGCCACCGGACCGTCGGGCGCGCCGTTGACGAACTGGCGGACGAAGGCGTCATTCGACGAGCGCACTTCGGCGGGCGTACCTTTCGCGACGATCCGCCCTTCCGATACGAAATAGATGTAATCGACGATCTTCAGCGATTCGTAAATGTCGTGCGTGACGACCACCGACGTGATGCCAAGCGCATCGTTCAATTTGCGGATCAATTGCCCGACCACGCCAAGCGAGATCGGATCGAGACCGGCGAACGGCTCGTCGTACATCATCAGCATCGGATCGAGCGCGATCGCGCGAGCGAGCGCGACTCGCCGCGCCATGCCGCCGGACAATTCCACCGGGGTGAGCTCCGCCGCGCCGCGCAACCCAACCGCGTTCAGCTTCATCAACACGAGATCACGAATCAGCTCTTCGGGAAGTTCGGTGTGCTCGCGCATCGGAAAGGCGACGTTCTCGAATACCGACATGTCGGTGAATAACGCGCCGAACTGAAACAGCATCCCGACGCGGCGGCGCAGCGCGAACAAAGCATCGCGATCGAGCTCGGCGACGTTTTGACCCGCGACGATCACTTTTCCGTGCTGCGCGCGCAGCGCGCCGCCGATCAGACGCAGGATCGTGGTCTTGCCGCAGCCGGAACCGCCCATGATGGCGACCAGCTTGCCGCGCGGGATCGCCATGTCGATTCCGGTCAGAACCGGCCGGCGGGGATCGTAGCCGAACGACACCGACGCCATCTCGACCGCCACTTCGGTCGGACATGTTGGCGCAACGTTCGCGGAGGACGCGCTATCGGGCATGAGGGAAGGCAAAA
>DASPYC010000411.1:0-8873 GCA_035636955.1 Casimicrobiaceae bacterium | reverse complement strand
AAACGAACCGACCGACGGCTGCGAACCGTTGCGACGATTCGCCGTTGCATTTCCGCGCTTCACCCGCACCCGTCCGCCATTGACCAACCAGCGATTGCGGGACGCGATTGCGCGAACTTAGGCTTGATTGCGTGTAGCAGACCGCGGCCCAAGAGGCGCGCGACGTTTCGTTTTCTTTAATTGGGGGAATCAGCATGAAAGTCGCCCGGAAATCGCATCAACGGATGCTGCTCGCAGCCGCTATCGGCAGCCTGTTCGCGTTCGAGGAGCAAGCCGCGCAGGCCGCTGACATCAGGGTCGAGGTCACCGGTTCGAATATCAAGCGCATCGAAGGCGAAGGCGCACTGCCGGTGCAAGTCATCGATCGCGACGAAATCATCCGCAGCGGCTCGACCAATGCGATGGAGATCGTCAATCTGATCTCCGCGAACAACAGCGGCGGCAATGTGTCGCTCGGGAACATCATCGGTGCAGCGACATTCAGCAACCAGACGGCGTCGCTGCGTGGCTTGGGCGGCAGCTCGACGCTGATACTTGTCAACGGCAAGCGACTCGGAACGTTCGCGGGCGGGGTCAACGGCGCCGAGGGTGTCAACCTCCAAGCGATTCCTTTCTCTGCGATCGAGCGCGTCGAGGTATTGAAAGACGGCGCGTCAGCAATCTACGGCAGCGACGCGATCGGCGGCGTCATCAACTTCATCATGCGGCAGGACTTCACCGGCTTCGATGGAACCGCCTGGTACGGCGCACCGACGCGCAGCGGAGGCGGCGATCAATGGCAGTTATTCGCGACGGTCGGCGGGGGCGACCTCGCCAAGGACAAGTGGAACGCGTTCCTCTCGATCAACTACCAGCAACAGCAAGGCTTGGACCAACGCGACCGCGACTTCTCGGCAACCAGTTTCATTCCCTCGGGCGCGTCGCCGTCGGGCACGACATCAGGACAGACGTTCCCTGGATTCGTCTATGACCCAGTAACCGGCGCAGGCATTGGAAGTCCCGGTTTTCCCGATTGCGGTCCGTATCACATCGCTTTCGGCGGCCGCTGCCGTTACGATCCGTCGCAAGTTCCCGGCGTACAGTCGCTCCCCGAAACGAAACAACTCAATCTGTTCGGCTCCGCACGCTACCAGATCAATGCCGACTGGCAGGCCTACATCACAGGCTTGTACGCGAAGCAGGAAACGCGCTTCATCATCCAGCCGACGCCGCTGTCGGACCAAGTGGCCACGACGGCGACGCCGACCGGCAGCGCCGAAATTATCCTGCAACCGAACACGCCGTTCTACCCGCACCAATTCGCGGCTGCCAACGGCGTCGATGGCCAGCCGCTCGGCGTTCGCTATCGCTGCGTCGAATGCGGCAATCGCGACAACAAAGATACGAACGAGGCGTGGCAGATCGTCGCCGGATTAAAGGGCACGTGGAAGGATTGGGACTGGGACGGCTCGTTCAATTACAGCCAGAACACGAACCAGGAAAAGCCGATCGGCGGTTTCTACCGCTACACGCAAATCCTGCCGTTGCTGAGCGGCGGAGTCGTGAATCTCTTTGGCCCCAATACGCAGGCAGTCACGGACCTGGTGCATTCGCTGCAATACACTGATGAAGCGTTCCACGCCAAGCTGAAAGGCTACGGCGTCGATTTCAAAGGCTCCGGCGACATCTACAAACTACCGGCGGGCCCACTCGCGCTCGCCGTCGGCGCCCAAGGCTCGTGGACAAACCTGACGCAGAATCCGAGCGAAGCATTGCAACTCGGTGACTTGATCGGTTATGGAGGCAACTTCAGCCCCATCGATCATTCCCGTACGCAATGGGCGATGTTCGGTGAGCTGAACGTTCCAATCGTCAAGAACCTCGAGGGCAATGTCGCGGTTCGCTACGACCACTACAGCGACTTCGGCAGCACGACGAATCCCAAGCTGAGCGTGCGCTGGCAGCCCGTACAGTCGCTGCTGTTGCGTGCGTCGTGGGGCACCGGATTTTTGGCGCCGTCGTTGTTCCAGCTCTGGAACCCGGCAGTACCCGGCTTGTCGCAGCCGGGATTGAACGATCCGTTGCGCTGCCCCGATCCGAATCAAGCCAACAATCCCGATTGCGGCACGCAATACACGGTGACCTTCGGCGGCAATCCGGCTCTGAAGCCGGAGAAAGCCAACCAGACGACCATCGGTGTTGTGTGGGAACCGGTGCCTGGCCTTTCGCTCGGTGCCGATTGGTTCTACCTGGATATCAAAGACCTCGTCAGCAACGGCGTACCGATTGCGACGATCCTCGATCCGGCGCTGTACAGCACGTACAGCAATCAGGTGACGCGCGCGGCAACGTGTCCGCCGTCCAGTTTTGTCCCCGGTGCCCCGTGCCCCATCACCGCGATCGACCAGCGTTTTATCAATCTCGGTCGAACGAAGATCGAAGGCGTCGATGTCGACGCGCGGTACGCCTTCCCGCAGACGAGCTTCGGTCGTTTCAAGGTGTCGTTGAACGGGACGTACTACATCAAGTACGACGTGGAGCAACCCGACGGCAGCTTCGCGGGCTTTGTCTCCAACGCGTTCCAGGCCGTGGCGACAGGCATCACGCCGCGGTGGAAGCACTACGCGGCGCTCACGTGGGAGTACGGTCCCTGGTCGGCGGCGCTCGCGAACACGTTCCAAAGCGACTACACCGACGTGAATCCGGACGTGGATGGAAATTTGCGTCG
This sequence comes from Casimicrobiaceae bacterium, assembly GCA_035636955.1. Taxonomy (GTDB): domain Bacteria; phylum Pseudomonadota; class Gammaproteobacteria; order Burkholderiales; family Casimicrobiaceae; genus VBCG01. Next base: position 6,166 of record DASPYC010000411.1, on the reverse strand, counting down.
CGTCGGCAGTATGAGCCTATGGGACGTGCAGGGAAGTTACACCGGTTTTAAGAATCTGACGCTGACGCTCGGCGTCAAGAACCTGGCCGACACCAATCCGCCGTTCACCAATTCGAATCTGACGTTCCAGGCCGGCTACGATCCGTCGTATTACGATCCGCGCGCGCGCTTTGTGTACGGCTCGATTCGCTACGCGTTTAAATAATGGCAATTGCAACGCTGAAACGGGGCTGCGGCCCCGTTTTTTGGATAGGCGAACGAATTCGCGCCGATCAATCGAAGAGCTCGGCCTGACGTGTGTCGTGGCTTGGAGGCCGAAATCGCGATGTATCGAATGGCGCCCGGTCGCGGTTCAATCCGAGGCGTTTGGCCGTCAACGCGAAGCGTTGCTCCATCAGCGCCGAAAATTCTCCTTGGCCGCGCATGCGCGATCCAAAGCGCGGGTCGTTATCGCGGCCGCCGCGCAGTTGGTGAATCACGCTCATCACATGCGCGGCACGTAACGGATAGTGCACGTCGAGCCATTCGCGGAAGAGCGGCGCAACCTCGCGCGGCAGACGCAACATGATCCAACCGGCGTGGCGCGCGCCGTTGGCGGCCGCCGCCTCCAGGATCGCTTCGAGATCGCGGTCGTTCAATTGCGGAATGATGGGCGCGACGAGAACGCCGACCGGAACGCCGGCATCCGCCAGCGTCTTGATCGCCTGCAGGCGTCGCGTGGGCGCCGTTGCGCGCGGCTCAAGCTTGCGGGCGAGATCATGGTCGAGTGTCGTGATGGAGACATAGACGCGCGCCATGTTTTTAGAGGCCATCGGCGCGATCAGGTCGATATCGCGCTCGACCCGCGAGGATTTCGTGACGATCGAAAACGGATGCTCGCATTGCGTGAGCACTTCGAGTATCGATCGCGTGACTTTCCATTCCCGCTCGATCGGCTGGTAGGGATCGGTGTTCGATCCCAGCGCGATAGGATCGCAAACATAGCCGGGGCGCGACAGCTCGGCGCGCAAAAGCTCGGCCGCGTTGGGCTTCGCGAAAAGCTTGGTCTCGAAATCGAGTCCGGGCGACAGATCGAGATACGCGTGCGACGGTCGCGCATAGCAATAGATGCAGCCGTGTTCACAGCCCTGGTACGGATTGATCGATTGGGTGAACGGAATGTCCGGCGAATCGTTGCGCGCGATGATCGTGCGCGACGCCTGAACGATGACGATCGTTTTGAGCGGCGGCAGCGCGTCGTCGTCTGTCGCCCACCCATCGTCCACCGCTTCGCGGCCGTCGCGCCGGAATCGGTTCGAGGGATTGAACGTCGCGCCTCTGCCTTTCGCGGGCGGCGCCGGTCGATCGATCATCGGAGCGCTTCAGCTACCTTGCAGCGCGGCGTCCAGCGTGATCGTGGCGTTCAAGAGGCGCGAGATCGGACAATTGACCTTCGCGTTGCTGGCAAGCTCGCCAAACTTCGCTGTGTCGATGCCGGGGATGCGCGCGCGTGTCATCAGATGAATGGCCGTGACTGTCCACGTCTCATTGACGCGATCCATGGTCAGCGTGGCCTCCGTGTCGATCGCCTCGGCAGTGAATCCATTGTTGTTCAGCATGAACGATAACGCCATCGTGAAGCAGCCGGCATGCGCCGCTGCGATCAATTCCTCGGGATTCGTGCCCTTGCCGTCGCCGAACCGCGCGGCAAACGAGTAGGGCGTTTCTTTCAACGTCCCGCTCTGCACTGACAGCGTTCCGCTGCCTTCCTTGACGGTGCCCTGCCACCGGGCGTTGGCTTTACGTTGCATTGTGTGCCTCCGAAAGGGATGGGGAATTCGACTCGGGGACGGGCTTCAACTGGCAGTCTACCGCGTCGCGGGATCCACATGGGTCTGCGCTTTCCGCTACTATTCGGCGCAACGCCTTCGTCCACTGTAGAGCGCCCTCGCGGCACGTCCATCAACCGCGGGCACAATCATGGCCAAGCCCCGAACGCATCGGTTCGACACGTTGACGTTGCACGCGGGCGCGGTGCCCGATCCGGCGACGGGCGCACGCGCGACGCCGATCTACCAGACGACGTCGTTCGTCTTCCCCGATACCGATCACGCCGCCGCGTTGTTCAACATGGAGCGCGCGGGGCACGTCTACTCGCGTATTTCCAATCCGACGTGCGCGGTGCTGGAGGAGCGGATTGCGGCGCTGGAAAATGGCGTGGGCGCCATTGCAACCGCGAGCGGCCAGGCGGCACTGCACCTTGCCATCGTTACGCTGATGGGCGCCGGTTCGCATATCGTCGCGTCCCGCGCGCTTTATGGCGGCTCGCACAATCTGCTCGACTTCACGTTGCCGCGTTTCGGTATTACGACGACATTCGTCGATCCGCGCGATCTCGATCTATGGCGAAGCGCGATTCGACCGGAGACACGGTTGTTGTTCGGCGAAACCCTCGGGAACCCTGGTCTCGACGTTCTCGACATTCCGCGTGTCGCCGCGCTCGCCCACGACCATGGATTGCCGCTGCTCGTCGACTCGACATTCACGACGCCGTGGCTCGTTCGTCCGTTCGACCATGGCGCCGATCTCGTGTTCCACTCGGCGACCAAGTTCTTGTCCGGCCACGGCGTGCTGATCGGCGGATTGCTGGTGGACTCGGGCCGCTTCGCTTGGGATGCAGCCGAAGTTCGCGGCAAGTTCACCACGCTGACCGAGCCGTACCGCGGGTTTCACGACATGGTTTTCGTCGAAGAATCGACGACCGCGGCTTTCTTGCTGCGTGCGCGTCGCGAAGGCATCCGCGACTTCGGCGCGTGCATGGCGCCCTTTATCGCTTTCCAACTCTTGCAAGGCATCGAGACCCTGCCGCTTCGCATGGCGAAGCACGTCGACAACACGCGCAAGATCGTCGCGTTTTTACGCGCGCATCCGCTGGTCGGTGCGATCGGATATCCGGACCTGCCCGAACATCCCGATCATGCGCTGGCGCAAAAGCTGCTGCCGCGCGGCAGCGGTGCCGTGTTCAGCTTCGATCTCAAAGGGACGCGCGAGCAGGGGCGTCGCTTCATCGAATCGTTGCGCATCTTCTCGCATCTCGCGAATGTCGGCGACGCCAAATCGCTCGTCATCCATCCCGCCTCGACGACGCATTTTCGAATGTCGGCCGACGATTTGCGCAAGGCCGGCATCACCGAAGGCACGATCCGGCTCTCCATTGGGCTCGAAGATCCGGACGACCTGATCGAGGATCTGAGCCGCGCGCTGCACGCCGCAGGGAAAGTCGCCACCTGATGCGCATTCGCGTCGGCGACCACGACGTTTACGCGTATACGGGTTCGCGGCTCGCGGATCGGGCTGCGCACAATATGGTATTCGTTCACGGCTCAGCGAACGACCACAGCGTCTTTGCGCTGCAGTCGCGCTACTTTGCCTATCACGGACGCAACGTCTACGCAGTCGATTTGCCGGGACACGGCAATTCCGCGGGTCAAGCGCTTCGCGGCGTCGAGTTGCTCGCCGATTGGCTGATCGCCTTTCTCGATGCCGCGGCGGTGAGGGAGGCGGCGCTGATCGGGCATTCGCTGGGCTCGCTCGCTGTACTCGAAACGGCCGCACGCCATCCGGATCGAGTGACCCGAATTGCACTGCTCGGTACCGCCGTACCGATGACCGTGAGCGACCATCTGCTCGCCGCCGCGGCCGCCAACGATCACGTCGCATTCGAGATGATCAACAGCTGGTCATTCAGCGCGAAGCACCTGCTCGGCGGAAATCCGTGGCCGGGCGTATGGATGGCCGGCAATGCGATGCGTCTGATGGAGCGGGCGCGGCCGAATGTGCTCCATGCCGACCTCGTCGCATGCCGCGATTACGCCAACGGTTTGCGTGCCGCGGTCGCCGTGCAGTGCCCTTCGCTCATGCTGCTCGGCGCGCATGACACCATGGCGCCGGCGAGGGGTGCGCGTGAGCTCGCTGCGACACTCCGGAATGTGAACGTTGTCACACTTGATTGCGGTCACTCGATGATGAGCGAGCAGCCGGCACCTGTCCTCGATGCGCTGCGTCAATTTTTGCTTTGAACCAAGGAGCTCGTGATGATTCCGAACGCGGTTTTTCTTCGTGTCTTCGCGCTTGTCGCTGTGGTTTCGATCGCCGGTGCCGCCCAAGCACAATTCAAGTTGACGAGTCCCGACATTAAACCGGGCGGCACGATCGCGGACGAGCAAGTCTTCAACGGGTTTGGATGCAGCGGGAAAAACATCTCGCCCGCGCTCAAGTGGTCGGGTGCACCGAAGGAGACGAAAGGCTTTGCGCTGCTCGTGCATGATCCGGATGCGCCGACCGGCGGTGCTGGATGGTGGCATTGGGTCGTGATCAACCTTCCTGCTACCGCGACGGAATTGCCCAAAGGGGCGGGCAAAGGCGACGGCTCGACGCTTCCGGCAGGCGCGACAAGTATCGCGACGGACTTCGGAACGCCCGGTTATGGCGGGCCTTGCCCGCCCGCGGGCGACAAGGCGCATCGCTACAACTTCACGCTTTTTGCGCTCAAAGTAGACAAGCTCGATGTTCCGAAGGACGCGCGAGCTTCGCTTGCCGGTTTCATGGCGAATGCAAACTCGATCGGCAAGGCGACGCTGACCGGAAAATACGGACGATCGAAGTAACGGCCTCGTGTGACCACTCGCATTTGCCGTCGATCCCCGCTGCACGGCGGCCCTCGCCGACTGCTCGCGTCACGGCCGCAAGCGCGGGGGTCCACATGAGGCGTTCCCATTCGATGCCGTTTGGCGCTGCGATTGTCCCGAGAGGCGTACGTTTTCGTTTGTGGGCACCCGCGGCGCGCCGCGTCGAAGTCGGAGTGGGTGCGGCGACGGATGATCTCGCATGGCACGACATGCGCGGCGACCCCGACGGTTGGTACGAGCGCGTCGTCGAAGGTGCGCGAGCGGGCGCACGTTACTATTTTCGGATCGATGATGCGACGCATGTCCCCGACCCTGCGTCCCGCTGTAACCCCGATGATGTTCATGGCGCGAGTCAGGTGGTCGACCCGCTGGCGTACGACTGGCACGATGTGAACTGGCGTGGCCGGCTATGGCACGAGGCGGTGCTTTATGAGTTGCACGTCGGCGCCTTCACCGCCGCAGGCACGTTCGACGGCGTTGCGGACCGCCTCGACTATTTGGCGGACCTGGGTGTGACTGCGATTGAGCTCATGCCAATCGCCGATTTTCCGGGGCGACGCAATTGGGGCTACGACGGTACGTTGCTGTTTGCGCCGGATGCAACCTATGGTCCACCCGACACGCTCAAAGCGCTCATCGACGCTGCCCATGCGCGCGATCTGATGGTGATGCTCGACGTCGTCTACAACCATTTCGGGCCGGAAGGAAACTACCTTCACCTGTATGCGCCGGACTTTTTTACCGAGCGCCATGTCACGCCGTGGGGCGCGGGCCTCAATTTCGATGGCGAGCGGAGCCGCGTCGTTCGCGATTTCTTCGTCCACAACGCGCTCTATTGGCTGGAAGAGTTCCACATCGATGGCTTGCGCCTCGATGCCGCCCATGCGATCGCCGACGATTCGACGCCGGATATCCTCACCGAGCTGGCGGTGGCAGTGCGCGAAGGCAGCGGCCGCGAGCGTGCGATCCATCTCGTGCTCGAGAACGATCGCAACGAGGCGCGTCGCCTGGTGCGCGACGGAGACGGCCGCCCCCGCTACTACACCGCGCAATGGAACGACGACCTCCACCACGCGCTGCACACCGCCGTCACCGGCGAACGACAGGGCTATTACAGCGACTATGCGGACGCGCCAATTCGACACGTTGGACGTTGCCTCGCCGAGGGGTTCGCATATCAAGGCGAGCCCTCGCCTTGGCGCGCCGGCCATCCGCGTGGTGAGCGCAGCACCATGCTGCCCCCGAGCGCCTTCATTTCGTTTCTGCAGAACCATGACCAGGTTGGCAACCGTGCGTTCGGCGAACGGCTCCACATGATCGCGCGCGACGAATGCGTGCATGCTGCGCTCGCGATCGTATTGCTCGCACCCGAGCCACCGCTGCTGTTCATGGGCGAAGAGTTCGCAGCCACGACGCCGTTCCTGTTCTTTTGCGATTTCGAGCCCGATTTGGCGGCCGCCGTCACCCGAGGACGGCGCGAAGAATTCCGCTCATTCGCG
>DASPYC010000410.1:0-3358 GCA_035636955.1 Casimicrobiaceae bacterium | reverse complement strand
GAACGCCTGCAGGCCCTTGTCCTGCGCATCGCTTGCGACATCGACCAGCGCGGGCAGCGCCGAGAGCCTGTCGACCAGTCGAGGCGTCCATTCGATCAAGTCTTCTGGGCGGGCCGACTCGAGCGTGAACTGGTATTGCGTGCGCGAAACGCGGTCCTCGATCGTCAAGTCCTGCACGGGCTGCATGTAAAGCGCAATGCCCTCGACGTCGGCCAATCGGCGTTGCAGCCGGCGGATGACGCCTGCCGCATCGAGATCGCGCTCGCTCTTCGGCTTCAGGTTGATCAACATGCGGCCGCTGTTGAGCGTCGCGTTGGCGCCGTCGACGCCGATGAACGACGACAAGCTGTCGACTGCGGGGTCTTCGAGGATCGCTCGCGCCAGCGCCTGCTGCCGTTCCGCCATCGCGTTGAAGCTCACCGACTGCGACGCATCGGAGATCGCCTGGATGACGCCGGTGTCCTGCACGGGAAAGAAGCCTTTCGGCACGACGATGTAGAGGACCACGGTCAGCGCGAGTGTCGCCAGGAACACAACCAGCGTCGCCCCTTGTCGATCGAGCACCCAATTCAGCATCCGTCCGTAGCGGGCAATCACGCGGTCGAATACGCGCTGGCTCGCGCGGTAAAAACGTCCTTGTTTTTCCTCGGGGATGCGCCGGAGAAGCCTCGCGCACATCATCGGCGTCAATGTGAGGGAAACGACGGCGGAGATCAGGATCGATACGGCGAGCGTGATCGCGAATTCGCGGAACAGCCGTCCGACGACGTCGCCCATGAACAAGAGCGGTATCAGCACGGCGATCAGCGAAATGGTGAGCGATATGATCGTGAAGCCGATCTGCTTCGAACCCTGGAGTGCCGCTTCTAGCGGTGAATCGCCTTTCTCGACGAAGCGCGAAATGTTTTCGATCATCACGATCGCGTCGTCGACGACGAAGCCCGTCGCGATCGTCAGCGCCATCAGCGTCAGGTTGTTGATCGAGAAGCCGGCGAGGTACATGACGCCGAAAGTGCCGACGAGCGACAGCGGCACCGCGACCGCGGGGATCAGCGTCGCCGCGAAGTTGCGCAGGAACAAGAAGATCACCATCACGACAAGCGCGACGGCAAGCATCAATTCGAACTGAACGTCGCGCACCGATGCACGGACCGTCGTCGTGCGATCGGTCAGGATGCGCACGTCGACCGAGCTCGGCAGCGTCGCCTGAAGCTGCGGCAATAATTGCTTGATGCGATCGACCACTTCGATCACGTTCGCGCCCGGCTGGCGCTGGATGTTGAGAATGATCGCGGGCGTGTCGTTGGCCCACGCGGACAAGCGCGAGTTCTCCGCGCCGTCGACAACGTCGGCAATATCCGCGATGCGGATCGGCGCGCCGTTCTTGTAGGCGACGATCAGGTTGCGATATTCGTCGGCCGACTTGAGCTGATCGTTCGCATCGATCGTCGATGCCCGGCTCGGTCCATCGAAGCTGCCCTTCGCTTGATTGACATTCGCGCCGGCGATCGCCATCCGCAGGTCTTCCATGCTGAGACCGTTGGCGGCGAGGGCGCGCGGATTGATTTGTACGCGCACTGCCGGACGCTGGCCGCCGCCGGTGCTCACGAGGCCGACGCCGGGCAGCTGCGAGATCTTCTGCGCGACGCGCGTGTCGACGAGATCGAATACCTTCGGCAACGTCAATGTCGGCGACGAAATCGACAATGTCAGGATCGGCGCGTCGGCCGGATTGACTTTGCTGTAGATCGGCGGCGACGGCAGATCGGTGGGCAACAGATTTGAGCCGGCATTGATCGCTGCCTGCACTTCCTGCTCGGCGACGTCTAGGCTCAAGTCGAGGCTGAATTGCAGCGTGATCACCGACGCGCCGGCAGAGCTCACCGACGACATCTGATTCAAGCCCGGCATTTGCCCGAATTGGCGCTCGAGCGGGGCGGTCACCGATGACGTCATCACGTCGGGGCTCGCCCCCGGATACAACGTCACCACCTGGATCGTCGGGTAATCGACTTCGGGCAGCGCCGATATCGGTAGCGTGCGGTACGCGACGATGCCGGCGAGCAGGATCGCCAGCATCAAGAGCGATGTGGCGACCGGACGTAGGATGAAGAGGCGAGACGGGTTCACTTTGGCGCGCCTTCGCCCCCTTTGCCGCCAACTTCTTTCCGCCTACCCGCGCCCTGGCGCTTCGCTGCGTTGTCGGTCGCGCTCGGCGCATTGCGCGTCACCGTCTCCACCTTCGCGCCCTCGCGCAGTCGATCGGTGCCGTCGACGACGACGACGTCACCCGGCGCGACTCCGCTGTCGACGACCGCGTTCTCACCTTCGAGCGGTCCGACTTTCACCGGACGAACCGTAACGGTCTTGTCCTCCTTCACGACGTAGACGAACGTCCCCGGGGCCCCACGCAGAATCGCGGCGGTCGGCACGAGCGTCACCCCATGCAGCGTGTCCAGGAGCATCCGCACGTTGACGAACTGATTCGGAAATAGCGCGCTGTCGTCGTTCGCGAACGCGGCCTTGAGCTTGATCGTTCCGGTTGCCGTGTCGATCTGGTTGTCGATCGTGACGAGCTTCCCGGTTGCGAGCTTGCGGGTCTGATTCCGATCGTACGCGTCGACGACAGGCGGATCGCCTTCACGCAAACGCCGCTGGACACGCGGCAGATTCGACTCGGGAATCGGGAACACGACATCGATCGGCTGCACCTGCGTGATAACGACAATGCCGTTGGTATCGTTCGCGTGGATCATGTTGCCGGAGTCGACCTGGCGGAGGCCGAGACGCCCGGATATCGGCGCGACGATGCGCGTGAACGACAGTTGCAGCTTGGCGCTGTCGACTTGTCCTTTGTCGCTCGCGATCGCTGCTTCGTACTGCCTCACGAGCGACGCCTGCGTATCCACTTGTTGCTTCGCGATCGAATCCTGCGCAAGCAGCGTTTGATAGCGGTCCAGGTCGACGCGCGCATTGGTGAGCAGCGCCTGATCGCGTGCGAGCTGGCCATTCATCTGTGCAAGCTGAACTTCGAACGGCCGCGGATCGATTTCGGCGAGCAATTGGCCGGCCTTGACGACTTGGCCCTCGTCGAACAGTACGCGGAGAAGCTGGCCGTCCACGCGCGAGCGCACGGTGACCGTCCCCCTCGCCGTCACGGTGCCAAGCGCGTTCAGGTAGACATCGAAATCGCCCTGGCGGACCGCCATCGTTGCGACGGGCGTCGGTCGTCCGGCGTCGCCTGCGCCAGCGCCGCGGCGGCCGGATGGCGCGCTACCCGGTGTGCCGGGTCCCGACGCAGCAACCTCTTGTGCCGCGCTATCCGTCGCGCTTCGGGGACCGGCGAAGTAATACCAAG
>DASPYC010000409.1:0-9078 GCA_035636955.1 Casimicrobiaceae bacterium | reverse complement strand
GCGGTGGTTCCCGCCCCGCCGAACCGGCCGATTCAAGTCGTCGACGCTCGCGATCTTGCGCGCTGGATGATCGAATTGCTCGAGAACGATATCGGCGGAACGTTCAACGCGAGCAGCCCCGCAGGGCGATGGACGGTGGGCGATCTGATCGACGCGCTTGTCGACGCATCGCCATCACCTCCCGAGCCCGCATGGACCGACGAAACCGCGCTTCACGCCCACGGCGTCAAACCATGGACCGGATTGCCGTTGTGGATGCCATCGGACGATTCGGACCACGCCGGCTTCATGTCCTTCGACTGCTCAAAGGCGGCGCGTACGGGGCTTACTGTGCGGCTGTTGGCGCAGACGGTCGACGACACCGCGGCGTGGCTCATCGCGCGCGACAATGCCGGCGCTTGGAAGAACGTGCTCACGGCCGACGTGGAACGCGCAATTCTGGACGACATTTGCGCCGGGGATATTCGCTACCATCGCGGCGTCTAAGGATCGGAGGCCAAAAAAATGAAACCCGCTCAATCCGGCGACTTGTGGGACAACCCGCTTGGCACCGACGGCTTCGAATTCATCGAATACGCGGCGCCCGATCCGGCGGCGCTCGGGCGTCTGTTCGAGCAGATGGGGTTCTCCGCGGTCGCGAAGCACCGGTCGAAGAATGTGCTGTTGTATCGGCAAGGCGACGTCAACTTCATCGTCAATGCCGAGCCGAATTCGTTCGCGCAATCGTTCGCGCGCGTGCATGGTCCGTCGATCTGCGCAATTGCATTCCGGGTGCGCGATGCCGCCTATGCTTATCGAACCTGCGTCGAGAACGGCGCGTGGGGAGTGGAGAGCCATCCCGGGCCGATGGAGCTCAATATTCCGGCGATCAAAGGGATCGGCGACTCGTTGATCTATCTGGTCGACCGATATCCTGAGTCACGCGCCGATGTCACCGCCGGCGTGTCGATCTACGACGTCGATTTCATCCCGCTGTCGGAGGTCGATCGGCATCCGGCGGGTGCCGGCCTCACCCATATCGATCATTTGACGCATAACGTCCATCGCGGCCGAATGGACGAATGGGCCAGCTTTTACGAGCGCCTGTTCAACTTCCGCGAGGTTCGCTATTTCGACATCGAAGGCAAGTTGACCGGACTCAAATCAAAGGCAATGACGAGTCCCTGCGGCAAGATCCGCATTCCGATCAACGAGAGCGCCGACGACAAGAGCCAAATTCAGGAATATCTGATCGATTATCGCGGCGAAGGCATTCAGCACGTCGCATTGGCGACCGACGACATCTATGCCACCGTCGAAGCGCTCCGCGCAGCAAACGTCGCGTTCCAGGAAACGCCGGACACGTATTACGAAGCGCTGCCCGCGCGGCTGCCCGGGCACCGCGAAGACGCCGCCCGGCTCGCGCGCGACCGGATCCTGATCGACGGTGCGCCGGCGCAGGACGAAATCCTGCTGCAGATTTTCACGCGGACCGTCATCGGGCCGATTTTTTTTGAGATCATCCAGCGCAAAGGCGCGCAGGGATTCGGTGAAGGCAACTTCCGCGCGCTGTTCGAGTCCATTGAACTCGACCAGATAAGACGGGGCGTACTGCCCAGCCCGTGAGTGAATCGAGCGCGACCACGCCGGTCTCGCATCGTTGGCATGGTTGAAAACGGGCCGCGGCGTGCCCAAATGCACTGAATCGGTTGATCGTGCGGGTGCACAAAGTCGCCGAAAGTGGTACGATTCACCGCTGGACTCTCTGAAGTAGGTTTGTGCTCACTCCGCTTGGATTCTCGCTCCTGCGCCAGCTTTCGGATGGCGCCTTCCACTCCGGCGAAGATCTCGCCGCGACGGTCGGGTTGACGCGCGCCCGCGTCTCGCAACTTTTGAAGCAGGCCGAGACCGCGGGGCTTTCGCTCGAGCGCGTCCGTGGGCGGGGTTACCGGTTGCTGGCAACCCCCGATTTTCTGGGCGCGGACGAGGTCCGGACGGCGCTAGAAGTTTTGGGCTTCGAGGTCGCGCCGGCCGATGCTCGACCGATTCTTTTGGCCGCCAACGACGACGACATCGCGTTGCCGGCATCTGCGCCACCCGGCATTCCCACCCGCCCTCCTATCGTGGTCGAGATCGTCGACCAGCTCGATTCGACGTCAAGCGAGCTGTTGCGACGCGCCACCCGCCGTGACATCCATGGGGCCTTGCTGGCCGCGGAATGGCAATCGGCCGGTCGCGGTCGTCGTGGCCGCGTATGGTCGGCGGTGGCAGGGGGCAGTCTTACTTTTTCGCTCGGCTGGCGCTACGAGCAGGGCGCCGGCTTTATGGCGGGGCTTTCGCTTGCCGTCGGCGTGGCGATCGTCCATGCGCTGGAGGCCGAAGGGCTCGCCGGCGTCGAGCTCAAGTGGCCGAACGACCTCATCTACCGCCATCTCAAGGTTGGCGGCATCCTTGTCGAATTGAACGGCGACGCACTCGGCCCTTCGACGGTTGTCGTCGGTGTCGGCCTCAATGTGCGCTTGCCGATGTCGATCAAGCGGGACATCGCGCAGCCGGTTAGCGACCTGACGGCGGTCGCAGGCCGCGGGGCACCGCCGATTGACCGCAATCGCTTGCTTGCGCGGCTCACCGCCGAGCTGGCCCGTGCACTTGCCACGTACGGCGAACACGGCTTCGCGCCGTTTGCCGTCGAGTGGCAGCGCCGGCACGCCTATCAGGGCAAAGCGGTCAAACTTCTGCTTCCCGACGGCGTCAGTGTCAAGGGAACAGTCGCCGGCGTCGATGGCACCGGTGCACTGGTCCTCGCCGATGGCCCGCGACGCGTGCGGTTTCTTGCGGGCGAAATTTCGCTGCGACGCGCGTAACACAGGATCGTCCCGCACGGAGCCCTTTCACGCGATCGTGCGGGCGTCGGGCTCATGATTCTGGTCATCGATTCGGGCAACAGCCGCATGAAGTGGGGCTTGTACGGTCCGCGCGGCTGGCTCGGTCATGGCGTCGTCTCCAATGCAGAGCTCGCGACACTCGCGCTACGCGACTGGCAGAACCTGCCGCGGCCTTCGCGCGCCGTCGGCGTCAATGTCGCCGGTGAAGCGGCGCGGGTGCGCGTCGAAGGCCAGCTCGCGCGCTGGCGTTTGCCGATCGAGTGGCTGACGGCGACTCCCGAAGCCGCCGGCGTGACCAATCATTACGCCAAACCGGCGCAGCTTGGTGCCGATCGCTGGGCCTCGCTCGTCGCGGCGCGCAGACGCGCAGTCGAAAGTGACGTCTTCCCACCGCCATGCGTCGTGATCAACGCGGGCACTGCCGTGACGATCGACGCATTGGATTCCGACGGCGTCTTTCACGGCGGCATCATTCTTCCCGGACTGCGGCTGATGCTGCAGTCGCTCGCCGATCGGGCATCGGCGCTCAAGATGCCGCCGGGTGAATTTCACGACTTTCCGACAAACACGGCCGACGCGCTGTACTCAGGTGTAATGCAGGCGATCTGCGGCGCGATCGAGCAGATGCGCGCGAAGCTCGGCCATGACGAGGTCAGCGTGAAATGCTACATCGCGGGCGGCGCTGCAATAGAAATCGCGCCGCATTTGGCCGGGCCCGTGGAGGTCGTGGATAATCTCGTTCTTGAAGGTGTCCTCGTGCTCGCAGCATGACATTTGAGGGAAGGCGCGATACGGCGTCGATTGCATGCGCATCGTTGTCCTGCTCCTCCTCATCGCCAATCTGACGTTCTTCGCCTACACCCGTCTCGACAACGCGAGCCGTGGCGAGAGCGCCCGTCTAAAGCAGCAGATTCAACCCGACAAGATCAAGTTGTTGACGCCGCCGCAAGTCGCCGCGCTCGGGCCGGCCAAGATGGCGGCACTCGCCGACGTTTGCATCGAGTGGGGACCGTTCTCGGAGGTCGAGCGCGCGAAGGCGATGGCCGATCTCGAGCCTCTGCAACTGGGCCGCCTGCTGTCGCAGCGGCGCGTCGACGTGTCGCGCCCAAGTCTTAGCACGCCGCGCGTCGAGAGCCGGACGATCCTGGTGGTGCGCGACCCGCAGCAAGGCGTCGTCGCGCGCTTCAAGGAGTTGCAGACACAGTATTCGGGCAGCGATGTTCGGGTCGGTGCATGTCCAACGGCGAGCTGATCCGGCACGCGGTCACCGCCGCGGAGATCGCGCTAGCGCGCGTGCTGTTCGAGGAATATGCGTCATCAATCCGCGTCGATCTGTGCTTTCAGAACTTCAGCGCAGAATTGGCAACGCTGCCCGGTGCGTACGCGCGACCGCGCGGCGCGTTGTTGCTGGCTGGCACCGCTTTGCATCCTCGCGGCTGCGTCGCGCTACGGCCGTTGCCCGATGGCGATCCGCTGATCGGCGAAGTGAAACGTCTCTACGTTCGTGCGGATGCGCGCGGCAGCGGCTTGGGGCGCGCGCTCGTGCTGCGGATACTCGCCGAGGCTTCCGCGATTGGCTACCGCGAGCTGAAACTCGACACGCTGCCGACGATGGCCGCGGCGCGCGCGCTGTACGCTTCGCTCGGCTTTCGTGAGTGTGCGCCGTACTATCGCAACCCGTTGGACGGCGTCGTTTACATGTCGCTTGCAATCCCTTGTTCTTGACCCACGCCGAGAGCGCCGCGATCGCGGCGCGCATTGCGCAGGTCGAAGCACACACCGGCACCGAACTCGTCACGGCCATTATCGGCCGATCGGATGCCTATCCGGAGCTCGTGTGGAAAGCATTTGCGCTCGGTGTCGCGATCACCGCGCTCGCGGTCGTTGTGCTCGACGTCGTGCGTCCCGATTGGATGTCGGCGTATGCGGTGTGGTCGAACGTCACGCCGATTCTCGGTGTAGGTGCAGCGAACGCAATTCTCGCGCTCGTTCTGCCGCCGTATGCGCGCCTGTACTTGAATCGCGTTCGCTGCCTCGGCGAAGTAAAGCAATGCGCGCAAGCGATGTTCCTCGAGCGACAGCTGTTCAAGACGCACGCGCGTAACGGCGTCCTGTTGTTTGCGAGCATGTTCGAACGGCGCGTCGAGTCGCTGGCGGATGTCGCGTTTCACGGCCGCGTGGACGAGCACGAATGGCGGACGGTGATCGATGCGATGACGCCGTTGCTCGCCGCCGCAAGGCCTGCTGAAGCGTTGACGTGTGGCATCGAACGCGTTGAGGCGCTTCTTTCCGCCAAGGGATTTTTTGCGACCGGCCGCCGCAATGAGCTGCCGGACCGTCCTGTCGATGAGGGCACGGCATGAGCGGCCGCGTCGTCATCGCGAGCGCGCGCCGCTTTGTCATCCTGAGCAGGGCGAAGGATCTGCTGTTGCATTGGCCGCTCCTTTTTACTTTCGCAGCGACGGCGGCGTTTTCTGCAACGGATATCCCGTACCTAAGCGGACGCGTCGTCGACAACGCAGAGATCCTCAAAGCGGATACGCGCAGTTCGCTCACGGAGAAGCTCAAAGCGCACGAGCAGAAGACGACCGATCAAATCGCGGTGTTGACCGTTCCGACGATCGGTGACGACAGCATCGAGGAATATGCGACGCGCGTGTTCGGTGCCTGGAAGCTCGGTCAGAAGGGCAAGGACAATGGCGTGCTGCTCGTGGTCGCATCCAAAGACCGCAAGCTGCGGATCGAAGTCGGCTACGGGCTCGAAGGGACGCTGACCGACGTTGCGTCGAGCCGCATCATTCGCAATGTGATCACGCCCGCGTTCAAGGCTGGCGATTTCGACAAGGGCGTGAGCGATGGCGTCGACGCGATCATCGGGGCGCTCGAAGGAAGTCCCGATGTCGCGAAGCTCGCCAACGTCGGTTCATCGCGTGAGTCAAGCAACCAAGGCTTTCCGATGAACATCAATGACCCGAGCCTGCCGCCGTGGCCGCTTCGCATTCTGCTCGGCTGCTTTATTTTCGGCATCATTGGGCTCTTCACGTTCATGGGCATCGTGACACCGGGCATGGGCTGGTTTCTCTATTTCTTCCTGATTCCATTCTGGGCGATGTTCCCGATCATCGTCTTCGGCGTGCGCGGCGCGCTCGTCCTCCTCGGAACGTATGTAATCGGCTTTCCGATTGCGAAGCTTATCGTGTCGCACTCCGGCTGGTATGAGAAGGCACGGCAGGAGATGAAAACGAAGGGGACCGCCACGATCGGCGGCATGGTGATGAGCAGCGGATCCGGATCGGGCGGCTCGTCATCCGGCGGAGGCGGCGGTTTTTCGGGCGGCGGCGGAAGCTCGGGCGGCGGTGGTTCTTCGGGAAACTGGTAGTGCGCTTAAGCTCGCGCAGCGACGGAGAATGTCTGATCACCGGTGTCGGGTTGCGGCGATTCTCCTATGGTGACGTCGCGAAAGCCCGCATCGAGCAGCAGCGCGGTGATGTCGTCCGGCGTGTACCACGTCACCGCTGCGTTTTCGTTTTCCTCGGCGATCAAGTCATGGCCGCGACGATGAACGTAACGCGATTCGATGCGGGCAAGCCGGGAATCCGGATACATCGTTGTCTCGGAACGGAGCGCGATACGCGAGCCATCGGCGAGCGTCGCCGAACGCACTTCGACGAGCGGCGCAGCGATCCGCTGCGCGCTTTCGGAGGGAACGTACATGTCGAGCAATAGCAACCCGGGCTCGACAAGGTGCGCACGGATGCGCAGCAACGCCGCATTAGCCCGATCGACGGCGAGCGATTGGAACGAACCGCAGGCAATGAACGCGGCGCCATAGCGAAACGGTACGTTCAGCTCGCCGATGTCTTGGCGAAGCAGCGTCGCGCGTGCCGCGGTTGTGGATAGGCGCGCTTGGCATTCCGCAAGCATCGGCGCCGAGGCGTCGACGCCGTGTACGCTCATGCCGCCTTCGATCAGCGGCACAAGCAGGCGTCCGGTGCCGCACATCAGCTCGAGCGAGGTTCCCGCGGGCCGCAGATGGGCCCGATACCATGCGATCTCCGCGTCGCTCGCCCGCGGATTTTCGGCGTTTGCGAAGTGCGCATGGAGAGCGCCCGCGCCCAGACGATGTGCACCCACGCTTGCGGCTAAGTCTGCTCCCAGGGCAGACCTGCCTTGCGCCAGCCGCCGAGCGTACCGCGGTGGTGGCTCTCGTCGAGTGGCCCCTCGAAACCTTCGAGCACGTTGTAGACGTCCGCAAAGCCGGCTTTCTCGAGCTCGACGCCGGCCGCGACCGAACGTTGTCCGCTGCGGCAGATGAGCACGACGGGACGATCGGTGCTTTGCGTCACCTTCTTTACTTGTCCCACGAAGTGCGGGTTGATGTCCCAGTCGGGTCCGTCGTTCCATGAAACATGATGCGACGGCACCGGATGGCCGACGTACAGGTATTCGACTTCGCTGCGGCAATCGATCATCACCGCCTGCGGATTCTTCTGCAGAAATTCTTGCGCTTCCTTCGGTTTCAGATGTTTCATGACTGTCATTCCTCTAGGCCGAGTTAGCCGGGTCGATGACTGCACCGATTTCGGGTCGACATTCATTATGCGCCGGCGTTCTGTCGTAATGCCTTCGGGAGGTGCAGGAAATGCAACCCGACAATGTTAAAATTTGCGGTTCCGGCCCGCGCTTACAAGACGTTTCTCTTCCATGCAACCCGATCGCACCGCCGAGCTTTCGCGCCTTTTGCGCGAACGTATCCTGATCCTCGACGGCGCGTGGGGCACGATGATTCAGCAACGGAAGCTCGGCGAGGCCGATTTTCGCGGTCCGGCCGCCTGCGGACTCCACGACCACGGCGGCGATCTCAAGGGCAACAACGATATCCTCGTATTGACGCGTCCCGATGTCGTGCGCGACATTCACGATGCGTATTTCGAGGCAGGCGCCGACATCACCGAGACCAACACGTTCAGCTCGACGCGAATCGCGCAGTCCGATTACGGCCTCGAGCATCGCGTAGCCGAGATGAATCGCGCGGCGGCGCGCATCGCACGCGAATGCGCGGACCGGTGGACTGCGAGGACGCCCGACAAGCCGCGGTTCGTCGCGGGGTCGCTTGGGCCGACGAACCGCACCGCGTCGATCTCGCCCGACGTCAATGATCCATCTAAGCGCAATGTGACTTTCGATGAACTCGCGCAAGCGTATGGCGAGGCAATCGAGGCGCTCGCCGACGGCGGCGCCGACATTTTTCTGGTCGAGACGATCTTCGATACGCTGAACGCCAAGGCTGCGCTATTCGCGCTCGACGCGTATTTCGATCGCATGGGCCGGCGCTGGCCGGTGATCGTGTCGGGCACGATCACAGACGCGTCGGGTCGCACGTTGTCTGGCCAGACGCCCGAAGCGTTCTGGAATTCGATCCGGCATGTGCGTCCGCTCGCGGTCGGCTTGAACTGCGCACTCGGCGCGGCGTTGATGCGGCCGTACATCGAGGAAATTGCGCGGACCGCGGACACGTTCGTGTCGTGTTATCCCAACGCGGGCTTGCCCAATCCGATGTCCGACACCGGCTACGACGAAACGCCGGAGGAAACTTCCCGCATGCTCGGGGATTTCGCGCAAAGCGGATTCGTCAATATCGTCGGCGGGTGCTGCGGCACGACACCGGCGCATATCCGCGCGATCGCCGATGCGGTGCGCGATCTGCCTCCGCGCAGTGTCTAATACCAAAGTGGGGTCAGAGACGACTTTTATCTCGAAGGTCGCGCGATCGAGCCCGTCGGCGAATGAGTCGTCTCCGACCCCCATGCGTCTCGCTGGTCTCGAGCCGCTCGCGATCGGCGACGACTCGCTTTTCGTCAACGTCGGCGAGCGGACGAACGTCACCGGCTCCAAGGTATTTTCACGGCTGATCCTGTCCGGCGATTTCGCGGGCGCGGTCGAAGTCGCGCGCTCGCAAGTGCAAAACGGCGCGCAGATGATCGACGTCAACATGGACGAGGCCATGCTGGACTCGGAAAAGGAGATGACCACGTTTCTGAACGCGCTGGGTTCCGAGCCGGACATCGCGCGCGTGCCCATCGTGGTGGACAGCTCGCGCTGGTCGGTGATCGAGGCCGGCCTCAAGTGCCTGCAGGGGAAGGGAATCGTCAACTCGATCAGCCTGAAGGAAGGCGAGGACGTGTTCCGCGAGCAGGCGCGAAAGATACGGTTG
>DASPYC010000408.1:0-2129 GCA_035636955.1 Casimicrobiaceae bacterium | reverse complement strand
TCAGGCCGTTCAGCGTTTTCGGCCCGGCCAGGGGGAATTGCGTTCCCAGCCGTCGATTGAGCGCTCGCAATTGCGTCATGCCGTCAACGACGACGCTGCCATCGGTCTCGCGGCGAAAACTGTCGGCGGCGCCCGGCGCCTGAGTGGTGAACTCGCCGATGATCTCCTCGACGATATCCTCGATGGTGACGAGGCCTTGCAGCTCGCCGTATTCGTCGACGACCAAGCCCAGCCGCTGACGGTCGGCCTGAAACTGTTGCAATTGTGTCAACAGCGGCGTGCCGGCCGGCACGAAGTAGGCGGGGCGCAAAAGCGGCCGCAGACGGTCGGCGTCGACTTCGCCCAGTTGTTGCACATGTACGACACTCTTGAGCGGCAGCACGCCGATGATGTTGTCGAGCGTGTCCTCGTACACGGGAACCCGCGAATGGTAGGACGTTGCCAATTGCTGGCGCAACAGCGCGGGTTTTTCGGCGAGGTTCAGTCCGTGGATCTGGCTTCGCGGTGTCATGACATCGTCGACGCTGATCGCCTCGAGGTCGAGCAGATTGGCGAGCATCGTTCGATGCTTGCTGCGGAAATATTGGCTGCCTTCGAGCACGAGCGTGCGCAATTCTTCCTGCGAGAGCGTTGTGCCTGGCTCCGCTGTCGTATTGATGCGCAATAGCCGCAACAATCCCTGCACGAACAGGTTGACAAACCAGACAACCGGTTTTGCGGCCTTCAGCATCGGAACGAGCGCGAAGCTCACCAGCGGCGCCAGCTTGTCTGCATGTGCGGCGCCGATGACTTTCGGCGTGATCTCGGAGAACACGAGCAGCGCAAAAGAGATGGCGATAGTGCCTAGCCCGAGCGCGAGTTCGCCTTCGCCGAAGAGTCGTTTGGTGATCACCGCCGTGAGCGTCGCGGCCGCCGCGGCGACCAGCGTGTTGCCGAGCAGGATGACGCCAAGCAGACGGTCCGTCTCGCGCAACAATCCGACCGCCAGCTTGGCGCCGCGATTTCCGCGCTGCGCGCGATGCTTCAGCCGATAGCGATTGACCGCCATCATCGCCGTTTCAGCGATTGAAAAGAAACCGGCGGCGACGATCAGCGCAACGAGCGCGAGCGCCAGCGTATCGAAGGAAAATTCATCCACGGTGAGCGAAGCTCAGGAAGTGCAATGAGTATTCGGGCACTGCGATCCGGTGTCAAATACGACTAATTACCGATGCAGCAGCACCTCGAGCACGAATTTGCTGCCGAGATAACCCAGCACGAGCAACAGCGTTCCGGCGAGAATCCAGTTGACCGCCATCCGACCGCGCCAGCCATAACGCCACCGGCCGAACAACAGGATTGCGAACACGATCCAGCCGGCAACGGAGAAAACGTTCTTGTGCGTGAACGTCACCGGCTTGCCAAACAGCTGCTCGGAAAACAGGATTCCGCTCGCAAGCGTCAGCGTAAGCAATACGAACCCGGTCGTGATCAAGCGGAACAAATAGCGCTCGAGCGTCAGCAACGGAGGGGTTCCGCCGGTCGCCGCCAATCCACGATGCAGCTGTTTTTCGAGTCCTGTCAATACGATCGCCTGTAATGCAGCGACGACAAAGAGCGCGTACGCGATGAGCGCAACGGCGATATGCGCTGCCGCCCACGTTTCGCCGGCGTACGGGAAGCGATGCGGATTGATCCAGAAAGCGGGCAGTAGCGATCCGATCGCGGCGATCGGAAGCACAACTGCGCCGACGCGCGGGAGCGTGCCAAGCAGGCCCGATGCCCAAGCAACGAGCGCGCATAACCCTGTCACGAGCGATAGCGCGTTCGCAAACGAAAGGTCGAGTCCGTCAGGTCTGAAGATTGACTGAGCGATGGCGACAGCATGCAACGCAACCGCGATCGGTACCAACCACAAAACGGCGCGCGCTGCGCTCGGCCGCGGCTCCGTTGTCCGCGGCCACCCGATCCAGGCGGCGACCGCGTAGAGAGCGGCCACGACGGCGTGCAGTAAAATCATTGTTTCATCGCGACGCGATTCGCCTCACCGTCGATAAACGCGTTTTCTGGGAAGTGTACACATAACGCGCAGTGCGACCGTTTCCCGCGCGCGGAACTGCGACAAACATGCTCGATAATCTTACGGAACG
>DASPYC010000407.1:0-3995 GCA_035636955.1 Casimicrobiaceae bacterium | reverse complement strand
TCGATGATCGGCTTCAATTCGCGCACTGTCGAAGCATCTCCGCCGATGAACGTGCTGAGCTTCCCGGCTTCGGCTTCCTTCGGCGTGCGGCCCATCGGCGCGTCAGCCATCCGGACACCTTTCTTCGCGAGATCCACGCCGATGCGCTGCGTGCTGCGCGGGTCGGCGGTCGTCGAATCGACGACGATCAAGCCCTTGGACGCGCCTTCGAGGACACCGCTTTCGCCATAGATCGTCTGCTCGACCTCGACCGTCGACGGCAGACACAGAAACACGACATCCGATGCGCGGGCGACGTCGGCGGGCGTTTTCGCCTCGCGGGCGCCAAGCGCGATTAGATCGTCGACCGGCGCACGGTTACGGTGGCCCATGATCGTCAGCGAATAGCCTTTCTGCAGGATGTTCTTCGCCGCACCGTGTCCCATGAGCCCGACGCCGATGTAACCGATCCGTTGCTTCGTCATGATTCAGCTTCTCCAATCTAGTGATGTTGATCGTTAGTCATTCGGATCCAGGACGGCGCGGATGAAGCCTTCGAGTTCGGGCGTCTTCGGCGCGGCGAACAATTCGCGCGGCGGCCCTTTCTCCCAGATGCGACCCTGGTGCATGAACACCAGCGTGTCGGCGGTGCGCCGGGCGAAGCCCATTTCGTGCGTGACGAGCACCATCGTCATGCCCGACGTGGCGAGCCGTTCAAGCACCTTGACGACCTCGCCGACCAATTCAGGATCGAGCGCCGACGTGATTTCGTCGAACAGCATCAGACGCGGTCGCATCGCGAGTGCGCGTGCAATCGCGACCCGCTGCTGCTGGCCGCCGGATAATTGCGTCGGATACGCGTGAAGCTTGTCTTCGAGATCCACCTCGCGCAGCACGTCCCGCGCAATGCGCTTCGCCTCGACGAGCGGCAGCTCATTGGTGATCGTCGGCCCTAGCGTGATGTTGCGCTCGACCGAATGATGCGGAAACAGGTTCAAGCTCTGGAAGACGATGCCGATGTGCCGCCGCACTTCACGCAACTCGGCGCCGCCGGGCGGCAGCGGTTTGCCGTCGAACACGATCGAGCCTTCATCGATCTTTTCGAGCCCGTTGATGCAGCGGAGCAGCGTCGTCTTGCCCGACCCTGAGCGACCGATGACCGCCACGACCTCGCCCGGCTCAATGTCGAGCGACACATCGTTCAGGACCACGTTCGAGCCATAGCGCTTACGGATGTTGCTTAATGCCAAGAGCGGCATCGATCCTCCTTTCGAGCCGCAGCGCCGCGAGCGATATCGGCCAGCACAACGCAAAGTAGAGGACCGCAATCAGCGGATAGACGATCATCGGCTGAAACGTGACGTTGACGATCAACTGCCCTGCGCGAGTCAATTCGACGAAGCCGATGATCGACGCAATCGACGTTCCCTTGATCAACTGCACAAGGAAGCCCACGGTGGGCGGGATCGCGATGCGAAACGCTTGCGGCAGGATCACATAGCGGAGCTGCGCCGCCGGCGCGAGCGGAATCGCCGCCGCGGCTTCCCACTGTTGTCGCGGGATGGCCTGGATGGCGCCACGCCAGATCTCGCCCAAGAATGCGGCTGCGTACATCGTGAAGGCCAGTGTGACCGCGGGCCACGGGTCGATACGGATTCCGGTGAGCACCGCGAGGCCGTAGTACGCCAGAAAAAGCTGCATCAGCACCGGCGTTCCCTGCAGCACGCCGATGTACGTCGCGGCAAGCCAGCGCAGGATCGCATGCGACGACGTCCGCGCGACCGCGAGCACGAGACCGCCGATGCCGCCGCCCACGAAGGCAATCAACGAAAGGACTATCGTCCAGCGCAGCGCGCCGAGGAGGAAGAGAAACTCCGGCCAATCGAAGTCGCGGCTCATCGCGACCAGGCCCGTTCGGCTGGACGTGCGCGCTCGAAGATCGCCCAATAAATCGCATGCAGCAGCAGTCGCATGCCGATCGCCATCAGCAGGTAGAGTCCGGTCGCGACGAAATAGAACTCGAACGCGCGGAAGGTGGTCGACTGCAGCGTATTGGTGATCGCCGTCAATTCCTCGGCGGAAATCGCGGCAACGACGGACGAGCCGAGCATGAGCAGAACGAACTGGCTGGCGAGCGCCGGATACACGGTGCGCAGCGCAGGAAAAACAATGACGTGCCGGAAAATCTGCAGGCGCGTGAATCCCAGCGAATAGCCGGCCTCGATCTGGCTCCGCGGCACCGCCTCGATACCGGACCGGATGATTTCGGTTGCATAGCCCGAGAAGTTGACGCTCATGCCGAGGAGCGCCGCGGTGACCGCCTCCATGCGAAGACCGATCGCCGGCAATGAGAAGTAGATGATGAAGAGCTGAACCAGGAACGGTGTATTGCGGATGAATTCGACGTAAGCCGCAATGCCGGCGCGCAATGGCCGCGGCCCTGCGGTGCGCAGGAACGCCAGCAGCATCGCGATAACGAATCCCAGCGTGAACGCGCCGAGCGACAGGCGAATCGTGAGCCACGCACCATTCAGCAACTGCGGCAGATGGTCCCAGACGATGCCGAACTGGAAAACGTACTTCATGACCCGCCCGCCTCCGCGCTGCGGGTCGGCGCGAGCTCGGCGGTCACATCGCGGGCAGGTCGATCAGCGCGACTTCGGTGTACTTCTTGTAGATGTTCGCCAGCACGCCGTTGTGCTTGTTCAGAAATACCCACGTTCTCAAGAACTGGAGCAGATCGAAATCACCCGGCCGCACGGCGGGTGCGTAGTAGGCGGTTCGGACGGTGAACTTGTTCTCGATCTCCGCCTTGGGATTGCGGTCGCTGACCGATTTTGCAGCGAATGCGGACATCCCGGCGGCGTCCACCTGACCCGAGACCATCGCCTGCATCGTCGCGGCAATATCGTCGAAGAAGACCATCTGCGCGGTGGCTGGCGCAATCGGCGGAACGGTCGCTTCCTCGAGCGTTGCACGCGTCAAGCCGATTTTCTTGCCGGCCATGTCGGCGGCATTGCGGATCTGGGTCTTTTTCGAGCCGGCCACAACGATCGACAGCGCGCCGTGCGGCGGCGCGAACATCACCGTCTTCGCACGATCGAACGTGATCGAAAGCGATGAGATCGCAACGTCGGCGCGACCCGCCAGCAGCGCGGGAATGCGTTGCGGGCTCGTCACTTGCACGAGCTCGAGCTCGACGCCGAGATCCTTCGCGAGCTGTCGCGCGGTCTCGATCTCGGATCCGTCGGGCTGATTGTTGCGATCGAGGATGCCGAACGGCGGTGAAGTGACCTCGGCCGTGACGCGGATCTTCTTCTCCTTGATGATTCGATCGAGGACACCGCCGGGCGATGCCGCCGCTTGCGCGAACGCTTGCATCGATTGCGTCGCCGCGGCGAGCGTAGCGATGCCTGCTGCGCCGGTGGCGGCACCTATCAGCATTTCTCTTCGTTTCATGGTTTCCTCCCTTGGGTTCGTTCGATCTATCGTGATGTCGTACATTTCCGGCCGGTAATCAGGACCCGTCCGGGCCTCCCTTTCGTGCCTCGGCAAATTCCTGCGCGAGCGCATTTCTCAGCACGGCGACCTCGTGTCCGATACAGATGCACCGAAAGCCACGCCCCAATGCGAGCTGTGCCGCGTCGCCGGTCGGTGCCACAAACCCCATCGGTCGATTGGCGACCGCCGCCGCCTCGAGCAACCGTCGCTCGGCGGCAAGAAAACGCGGGTCGGTGAAGCGTTCGGCGCAGCCGAGACTGTCGGAGAGATCGTAGTGGCCGAGCCATCCCATATCGAGTCCCGGAGTCGACAGAATGGCTTGCGCATTTTCCACGCCGCGCGCCGATTCAATGAGTGCGACGGTGAGGATCCCTTCGTTGGCCGCCTGCATCTTCGCGCGCACTGAACCACCGCTGAAACGATCGTGCGAGACGCTGAATCCCAGGCCACGCTGCCCCTGCGGTCGATAACGACACGCCGCGACCAATGTTTCGGCCTGCTCGCGTGTTTCGATC
>DASPYC010000406.1:0-3390 GCA_035636955.1 Casimicrobiaceae bacterium | reverse complement strand
CGGTGCCGATGGGAAGCCGGCAGGACGCGCTCACCGCCGCAAGCGAAATGGTGCTGTTTGTCGAGCGCCACTGCGAAACGCATAACAGCTTGGTGGGCACCGTCGGTAAGTTGACGGTCCTCCCGGGCGCGATCAACGTGATTCCGCAGGACGTTGAATTGACGATCGATGTGCGCTCGGGCGATGACATGTTGCGCGAAGAAGCGGTCCGCGCCTTCGACACGAGTCTCCGCGAGATTGCCCGACGCCGCCGCGTCGCGGTCGACATTGTGCCGTTCTATTCCGCCAACGCAGCGCCATGCGACGCGTCGTTGCAGAACGCGTTTGCCGCGGCGATTACGGCGCACGGCATCCCGCTGCGAAGATTGCCGAGCGGCGCCGGCCACGACGCAATGGTCTTTCCCGCCGTGTGTCCGATCGCGATGCTGTTCGTCCGCTGCGGCAATAACGGCATCAGCCATCATCCGGACGAGACGATGACCGCGGAAGATGCCGAGATCGCAACGTCGGTCCTGCTTCACTTCTTCGAGCACTTCGAACCGGGCCGCTGAAGGTCGGCGATGGATCCCTACGACACACTCGGCCGCTGGATCGACGCCCATCATCGCGAGCAGGTGGAATTTCTGCGCGACGTCGTACGGATTCCGACCGACATGCCACCGGGCGACAACGCGCCCTCAGCCGAAGCAACGGCGGCGCTCTTGGCGTCGCTCGGCTTCGCCGTCGAGCGTCATCCGGTTCCAAGCGAATTTCTGCGCGGTTATGGAATGCAAAGCGTCACGAACCTGATCGTGCGCGAGCGCTTCGGTGACGGTGGCCCCACCATCGCGCTCAATGCGCATGGCGACGTCGTGCCGCCCGGCGAAGGATGGACGAAGCCGCCCTACGATGGCGTGATCGAGAACGGCCGCATGTACGCGCGGGGCGTTGCCGTTTCGAAGTCCGATATTGCGACGTATGCGTACGCGTTGGCGGCGCTGCGCGCGCTGGCTTCAGCCGGGCCAAGCCGCGGCTCGGTCGAGCTCCATTTCACCTACGACGAGGAATTCGGTGGATTGGCCGGGCCTCAGTTCCTGCTGGAAAATAAATTGACGCGGCCGAACGTAGCACTTGCGGCGAGCTTCAGCTACGCCGTCGTCACCGCGCACAACGGTTGCCTCCAGCTCGAGGTGACGGTCCACGGAAAATCCGGGCACGGCGCGATGCCGGAAATGGGGCGTGATGCGTTTCGTGCCGGTACGGCTGTGCTCAATGCGATCTACGCCGAAGCCGACGCGCTCAAGGCGACAAGATCTAGGGTCACGGGAATCGATCACCCAACGATGATCGTGGGGCTGATGCACGGTGGCATCAACACGAACGTCGTGCCCGATCGGCTGACGCTCAAGCTCGATCGTCGAATGACGCCGGAAGAAGATCCCGCTACGGTCGAAGCGCGTATTCGTGCGCTGATCGCGAAGGCGGTCGAGCGATTCGACGGAATCCGCGTCGACATTAGGCGCACGCTGCTCGCGAAGGCGCTGCAGCCGCTGCCCGGGCACGAAAAGCTCGTCGCAGCGATCCAACGGCACGCCAAGCGCGTTTTCGGAATCGATATTCCGGCCGTCGGTGTGCCGCTTTATTCCGATGCGCGTTTGTACGGCGAGCACGGCATCCCGATCGTCATGTACGGCGCGGGACCGCGAACGATCGCCGAATCGAACGCCAAGCAGCCCGATGAAAATCTGCTGCTCGAGGACCTGCGACGGGCGACGCATGTCGTCGCATGTACGGTACATGACCTGCTGCTCGCCAGTTAACTTGGCGGGGCGCGACTGCCACGTCTAAAATAGCGCGCCATGCGTATCAATGGTTCATCGGACATGTCCCCGGTCCGGCTTGCGCTTCACGGGACGCTGCCGCAGCCGGTCATATCGAGCCGGTCGTCGAACTGGACGGCCTTCACCGTCGAGTTCTACCGTACGCGCAACATCGACGTCGTCACGCAGTGCTCCCACCACACGATCTCCGTCATTACCGGCGATCGCTGCGAGCTCTACCAACGGCGCAATGGCAAAGAGCTCCAGGCGACGATGCGTGCCGGCGACGTCATCATCACGCCCGCCGGCCCGCCCAAGCACTGGCGTCACGAGAACGAGGTCGAATTCATCGCCGTGCGAATGCCACCGTCGTTCCTGCAGCGGATCATCGACGACGAACGCGGCCGCGCGAAGCGGCATACCGATCTGCTCGACAATTTTCAAACGCGCGATGCGCACGTCGAGCAACTTGTGAAGCGTTTGCTCGGCGAATCGATGACGAAAGCCTACGCGAGCAAGAAGTACGCGGAGGCACTGGCAACCGAGATCGGCGTTCACTTGCTGCGCAACTATTGCGTGACAAGCCGATCCGTCGCTGACCATCCGCATGGTCTGCCGATCTACAAATTGCGGCGCGCGACCGAATTCATCGAAGACAACCTGCGCGAAGACTTGACGCTCGATCGCATATCGGAGGCGCTGGCGATGAGCCCGGGCCATTTCGCCCATGCATTCAAGCAGACGACGGGTCTTGCGCCTCATCATTACGTGGTCGAGCGGCGAATCGATTGCGCCAAAGGATTGTTGCGCAAGAGTGAGCTGCCGATCGCAGAAATCGCGCATCGCGTCGGCTTTCGAAACCAAAGTCATTTTTCATTTGCGTTTCGGCGCGCTACCGGCGTCACGCCGCGGCAGTTCCGCGGGGGCGACTGACGCAAGGTTCGTTAATGACAGCGGTGGCAAAGAGCTGAAATAGCGCGCCTTACGAATCGCAGGATTTCCAAAATTGTCGCAACTATTCGAAAGCCGAATAGGGTCGAATTTGGGTCGTTGAGCCGCCTTCTCGAGCGGCCATCGCGGAGGAGAATCCTGCTATGCGGAAGCTCGTGTGGGTAGTTGCGCCTTTATGTTTCATCGCGGCGCCGACATCCGCAGAGATCTTCAAGTGCGCCGGCAAGGACGGCGTTGTCGTTTACCAGAATTTCCCATGTCACGTCGATTCGCTGGGCTCGCTGCCATCGAGCGCAACGCTCGTTGCCGTGAATGGCGCGGCCCAGCCAAAAGCAACATCGAGCAAGCCGCAGCCCACGGAACCTCAGGTTGACATGACGGCCGAGGAAGTCAGGGCAATTTGGGGAGAGCCAACGGACACATTCAACGAGGAGCCCGGGAATGGCGGCCGCGTCGAAGTGTGGGCCTATGGCTCGGATCGATCAGTTCGCTTTGATCATCGAAGTCGCGTAACGGCCGTACAGAAGCAAGGGGGTTGATCGAGAAATCGATTCAGGAAGCGCCAGGCAGTTTAGAGCGCGAGTTTGCGCACGCCGATGCGTTGCCTTTGCGGCAGCGAAATTGGCCTTAGAGAGATCAG
>DASPYC010000405.1:0-2207 GCA_035636955.1 Casimicrobiaceae bacterium | reverse complement strand
CTTAGATTGTGGCGCCATCTTGGTCGCCGCTCAAGCGAAAGGCGCATTCTTCGTGCGTGTTAAAATTTCTCAATTCGTGCGTGTTAAAATTTCTCAATGCACGTCGCGATCGCGCAGCTGAATCAAGTTGTCGGCGACCTTCGCGGCAATGCGCAGTGTCTCGCCGCTGCGATCGACGAAGGGCGGCGGGGCGGCGCTGCACTCGTCGTGACTCCGGAATTGTCGCTGTCCGGCTATCCCCCTGAAGATCTGCTGTTGCGTCCCGCTTTTCTCGACGCCTGCGCACGCGAGCTCGCGGCGCTTGCAACGCGTGTCCGCGGCGTGACGGCGCTGGTGGGATATCCCGAGGTGCATCACGGCGTGCGCCACAATGCCGTCGCGGTGATTCGCGACGGCGCGGTCGCCCAGGTCTATCGCAAGGCACAGCTGCCGAACTACACGGTGTTCGACGAGCAGCGCTATTTCGAGCCCGATGGTACGCCGTGCGTATTCAGCGTCGACGGCGTCCGCTGCGCTGCGATCATTTGTGAAGATGTCTGGTTTCCCGCGCCGGCAGCGCGGGCCAAAGGCGCGGGCGCGCAGTTGATCGTGGTCCCGAACGGGTCGCCTTATCACACGCATCAGCAGGCATTGCGCCGCGAGCAAGTCAGCGCACGCGCCAAGGAAACCGCGCTGCCGATCGTCTACGTCAATCGCGTGGGCGGCCAGGACGAGCTCGTGTTCGATGGCGCATCGTTCGTCGTTGATGGCGCGGGCGCCGTTGCTCAGCAGTTGCCCGCGTGGCACGAGGCGATCGCGCTGGTGCGCGTCGACGGCGCCGCGCCGAAGCACGTACGCGGCGGCTTGGACGAAGCACTCGAGCCGCATGTCTACCACGCGCTGGTGATGGGCGTGCGGGACTACGTGAACAAGAACCGCTTTCCCGGCGTGCTGATCGGCCTCTCCGGGGGGATCGATTCTGCCTTGACGCTCGCCGTCGCGGTTGACGCGCTTGGACGCGATCGCGTGCGCGCGTTGATGCTGCCGTCCCGGTACAACGCACCGATCAGTCTCAACGATGCGCGTGAGATGGCCAGCATCGTCGGTGTTCGCTACGACGAGATGCCGATCGAGCCGATTTTCAACGCGTTCCTGGAAACGGTCGCGCGCGAATTCAGTGGACATCCCGTCGATGCGGCCGAGGAAAATATCCAGGCGCGTATCCGCGGCACGCTGCTGATGGCGTTGTCGAACAAGTTCGGCGCGATCGTGCTGACGACGGGCAACAAGTCGGAGATGGCGGTCGGCTATGCGACGCTCTACGGCGACATGGCCGGCGGTTTCGCGGTTTTGAAGGACATCAGCAAGACGCTCGTCTATCGTCTCGCGCGCTACCGGAATAGTCTCGGCCGCGTCATTCCGGAGCGCATCATCACTCGCCCGCCTTCGGCGGAGCTCCGCGAAAACCAGACCGACCAGGACTCGCTGCCACCCTATGATGTGCTCGATGCGATTCTCGAAGCGTACGTCGAGCGGGATCTAAGTCCGGCGGAAATCGTAGCGCAAGGTTTTGCGGCAGACCACGTTCGCAAGGTTGTGCGGCTCATCAAGATCAACGAGTACAAACGCCGGCAAGCAGCGGTAGGCATACGCATCACGCCGCGTGGATTCGGCAAAGATTGGCGCTATCCGATCACGTCGGCCTGGAACGAATCGGAACAAGTGGCGCCGGCGCGCGCGGATTCCACAACGTCTTTGTAACAATCACATCGTGTATCCTGCTACGCGATCTTCGAGGCACGGAGAAGTGGCATGAAGAAAGTCGAAGCAGTCGTGAAGCCGTTCAAGCTCGACGAAGTCCGCGAGGCGCTGTCGGACATCGGGGTCACCGGGCTCACCGTAATGGAAGTCAAGGGTTTCGGTCGGCAAAAGGGCCACACGGAGCTCTATCGCGGGGCCGAATATGTCGTCGACTTTCTTCCGAAAGTCAAGGTCGAGGTCGTTATTGCCGATACGCTGGTCGAGCGTGCGATCGAGGCGATCATCAAGGCGGCACGCACGGGCAAGATCGGCGATGGAAAAATCTTCGTAACGAATGTGGAGCAAGCCGTGCGCATCCGCACGGGCGAATCGGGCGAAGACGCGGTATAAGGAGAGGATACCCAGCCGCAAGGCGGCCGGGACTTTGTGCGAAGGAGGACACCCATGTCGTTCATGACCGAATTTCG
>DASPYC010000404.1:0-2193 GCA_035636955.1 Casimicrobiaceae bacterium | reverse complement strand
AGTTTTCGTCTGCTTCGACAATGCCGAACGCGATGCCGCGCCGCGACCTTCTCGCTTCAGCACGGCGACGCGCGACCGCGATCGTTTCGGCGAAGGCTCGGCACCCTTCTCACCCTTGGCGAGGTCGCGAGCAGCTTTCTTACGCGTTTCGGCGCTTTGTCCCTTGCCCGGCGGCGGCAGATGGACGCCGGAGCGACGCGCCTTGGAGAGGCCGATCGCAACCGCCTGCTTCGCATTGCGCGCGCCATGCTTGCCTTCGCGCACGTGATGTATCTCCTCCCGCACGAATTCTCCTGCTTGCGTCGTGGGCGCTTTACCTTCGCGCTTGTCCTTCTGTGCAGCTTCCAATGTCTTTTTCTCCGGCATGCTGATCTCCTAGAAGAGAATGACGCTTTGCGCCGTCGCAAAATGCATGCCGTCCGAATATTGGCGCTACGGCAACGCCGACGACGTAAAATGACCGCACCAATATTGCGATTCGCTGTAAGGTCTGCAACGCGGCGACGCAATTTATGCAACGAATCGAGCGCGACGCACGTGTGTAGTCGGTTCACTGTCGCAGAGTGACAAACGATGGCGACCGCTCCTGCGATTCGGCCGTCGTCGCTCATCATCGCGCATCCGCTGCGTTTTATCGGCGTGGTCCTGAGCCGCTTTCGCGCGAACCAGGGGCTGCTGCTGGCGGGTGCCGTCGCGTATTACACGCTGTTGTCGCTGATCCCGCTGCTGATCCTGCTGCTGATCGCGTTGTCCCACGTGATCGATGAGGCGCGTTTGCTGGCAACGCTGTCGGAGTATCTCGAGTTCGTCGTCCCAGGCCAGTCGACCGCGATCGTCGACGAGCTTCGCGGCTTTCTGGCCCACCGCGAGACGATCGGCGGCGTGCTGCTGGTATCGATGATCCTGTTCAGCGCGCTCGCTTTTACCGTGCTCGAAAACGCGATGTCGGTGATCTTCTTTCACCGCGTGGCGATTCGACGTCGGCGCTACGTCGTCTCGGCGCTGCTGCCATATGTCTTCATCGTATTCCTCGGTGTCGGCCTGCTGGTAGTGACCGTGGTATCCGGCAAGCTCGCGGTTCTTGCGACCCACAACGTGACGTTGTTCGGTGTTCCTCGTTCGCTGGAGGATCTATCGAGCTATTTGCTGTATCTGATCGGAGTCGCCGGCGAAATCCTTGTGCTGACGGCAATCTACGTCGTGATGCCCGTCGGGCGGCTGTCCATTCGCCATGCCTTGATCGGCGGCGTGACCGCTGGACTGTTGTGGGAAATCACTCGGCACGCGCTGGTCTGGTATTACGGCACGATCTCGCAAATTCAGGTCGTCTACGGATCGCTGACGACCGCCATTGCCGTCCTGTTGAGCGTCGAGGTCGCGACGATCGTATTGCTGCTGGGCGCGCAGGTCATCGCCGAGTACGAGCGGCTCGGCCGCGAACCCAGCCGGTGGGAGACCCCGGCGCTTCGCACTTGATATTTACTCCCTCTATTCGCGCGATTCAGGAATAATCTTCCACGCACGTTGTATGCACTGGCGTAGCGCACCGGTACGCCCATCACCAACAAAGGAGGAACGCATGCAACGCATTTTCTTGTCGTCGGCTCTTTGCGCTTTTGCGGCGGCGGTCGCGCTGGTGACCCCCGCCGCGGCGGAAACCGTCATGGTCCAGCTTCGAGGCTTTGAGGAAGTACCGGTTAACGTCAGCCCTGCCACGGGGTCGCTGCGGCTCTTCATCAACGATCGCGCCGGTACGATCGACTACGAGTTGGCATACGACAACCTGGTCGGAACGGTGACGCAATCGCATATCCATGTCGGACAGATGAGCGTCAACGGAGGCATCACGCTCTGGTTGTGCGGGACGTCGTTTACCGCCACGACTGTCGGACCCCCCGGCACGCCAACGTGCCCCTCCGGGCGTAGCGGGACCGTCACTGGAACGCTCACGGCCGCCAATGTCGTACCGGTCCCCGCTCAACTCGTCACAGCGGGCGCGCTCGATGACGTGATCCGCGCCATTCGTTCGGGTGTGGCGTACGGTAACGTGCACAGCACAGTCGAACTGGGTGGCGAGATCCGCGCCCAACTCCACTGACCGGAGTCGTTGGCGGCGAAATCGGGGTCCGAGCGGCCCCGTTTTTTTGTTTGTGCTTTGATCGTCTCGAAGGGGGGTGAGCCGTTGCGCGAGGG
>DASPYC010000403.1:0-2863 GCA_035636955.1 Casimicrobiaceae bacterium | reverse complement strand
GACCTCGTCAACGGCTACCTCGAACACCGCCTCGAACGCGCCGACATCGTTTGGGCGTACAGCGGCGTGCGCCCATTGTTCGACGACGGCTCCCAAGATCCATCAGCGGTCACGCGCGACTATGTGCTCAAGATTGATGCGGAGTATGGAACGCCCGGCCGCGCGCCGGTACTGTCGATATTTGGCGGCAAGATCACGACGTATCGCAAATTGGCGGAACAGGCGCTGTCCGATCTCGCACCTTTCTTCCCCGGGATGAAACCGGCATGGACCCGCAGCGCGCCGCTGCCCGGCGGCGAGATGGTCGACGGCCGCAACGCTTTTTTCGCGCAGCTCTGTGCGCGCTACCCCGGAATGCCGGCCGATCTATTGCACGCGCTTGCGCGCCGGCACGGCAGCTTAGCAACCCGTCTGCTCGGCGATGCGCAAACCCCGGCGGATCTTGGTGATGATTTCGGCGCTCAGTTGACCGCACGCGAGATCGACCACTTCGTCGTAAATGAATGGGCGCGTACCGCCGAGGACGTGCTGTGGCGGCGCACGAAGTGCGGCCTTTCGATGAACGCGGCTGAGCGCGCGCGCGTCGCCGACTACATGGCAGCGCGCGCGGGGTTGGGGATTCCTACATGACCGCCCCGCTCGCGACGATGCCCGATGCGGTGCGGCGCGGGATCCGTTTTGTCTTCACCGACATCGACGACACGCTGTCGACCGGCGGCCGCATCACCGCGCTCGCCTACAGCGCGCTCGAGCGTCTGCGCGGCGCCGGTAAAGTCGTCGTACCGGTTACCGGACGGCCGGCGGGGTGGTGCGATCACATCGCGCGCATGTGGCCGGTCGATGGTGTCGTGGGCGAAAACGGTGCCTTCTATATGCGCTACGACGCCAAAGCGCGCGCGTTGGTCCGGCGTTTTGCGCTTCCCGACTCGGAACGCGCATCGCGACGGATGAAGCTCGCCGCGATCGCCGACGAAATCGTGCGCGCGGTTCCGGGATGCGCGCTCGCGTCGGACCAGCCCTACCGCGAGACCGATCTGGCGATCGATTACTGCGAAGATGTCGCGCCGCTTCCATCGACAGAGGTCGACCGCATCGTTGCGCTCATGCATTCGCACGGATTGACTGCGAAGCAAAGCTCGATTCACGTGAACGGCTGGTTCGGTGATTACGACAAGCTGGCGATGACACGCGTTTTCCTGCGCGAAGCATTCAATTGCGAGCTCGACGACGAACGGGAGCACTGCGTTTTTGTCGGCGACTCGCCCAACGATGCACCCATGTTCGCGTTTTTCCCCTATTCGGTCGGTGTCGCCAATGTCCGCGCGTTTCTTGATCGGATCGCGGTCCCTCCCGCCTATATCACGCACGCGGAAGCCGGCAGTGGTTTCGCAGAGGTCGCGTATTTCCTGCTCGAGGGCTGAAAAGCAGGTCCCTTGCACTCGAAAATCAACAGCAGTCCTTCGCTCTGCGCGGGACTCGCTACGCTCACCACTCGCCGGCTCGAGATGACAAATCGGGTCGCGATGAGGCGTCACGGCAACAAAAGCCTTGACAATTACTGCTTAGGCAATCATAATAGCGTCACCGTCGCAGCAAAGGCGCAAGAAACGCAATGGCCGCGATCTACGATCCGAAATCTTTCGACCCCAGCAATGGGATTGGCCGGCTCTTGGGCCGAGTCAAGATGGCGATGCATGAAGCGCTCGAGCGCGAGTTGGCGCCGTTGGACATCACGGCCGCGCAATTCGTGATCATTCTTAACCTGGCGAGCGGCGAGGTGGATTCAGCATCGAAACTATGTAAAGGCGTCTCATACGACCCAGGCGCGATGACGCGAATGCTTGATCGTCTGGAGCGCAAAGGACTCATCCGGCGCGCGCGTTGCGGGAATGACCGCCGCAAGGTGATTCTCGAATTGACGCCGGAAGGCAAGGCGGTTTACCCGAAGCTCATCGCGACATACGTAAACGTCCTGAACAGATTCATGCGCGGATTTACCAAAGCCGAAGCACACCAACTGGAGACACTGCTTTCACGAATGCTTGTTAATGACTGATTTTTTGCCCAAATTGTTGCCTAGGCATTCTCGGCCTTGGCAGCAAGTTTTGCCGTCGGCATGAATACGTCCGCGCAACCATCAGGCGGACCCGCAACAAAGGAAAGGAACGAAGAATGGCAACTCTGTCACATCCAGCACATCTCACTCTCCATCGGGCAGCCCGCAATCGCAGGTTGCGAAGGCGTTTTGCGGCCGCGCTCGTGACCGTGCTCGCGCTCGGCACGATCGCTTACGGCGAAAGCTGGCTGCTCGAAGATGCGCCGCGCACGACGTTGGAATGTGCAGTCACGACCGGCGTCGCCCACGCGCTCGAAACCCCGGTTGCCGCCAACTAAACGATTCAGGCATTCGGACACAGGAAGGATTAGCCTCATGAATAGCGAGCCACCTGCCGCGAATAACGAGACCCCGGCCGCCCCGACACCGCAGCGCAGCCGCCGCAAGCGCTGGTTGGCGATCGCCATCGGCGCGTTTGCCGTCATCGGCGTGGCGTACGGCGCCTATTGGGCGCTGGCGTTGCGCTATGAGCAATCGACCGACGACGCTTACGTCAGCGGCAATGTCGTCCAGATCACGCCGCAGATTTCCGGTACTGTCGTTTCGATCGGCGCCGACGATACGCAATTCGTCAAGGCGGGCCAGACGCTCGTTCAGCTCGACCGGTCCGACGCGAGCGTTGCGCTCGAGCAGGCCGAAGCGCAGCTCGCGAGGACCGTGCGCGAAGTTCGCAATCTTTTCGCGACCACGGCGCAGCTGCAAGCCGCTGTCGCGATGCGAGAGACCGATGTCACGAGGGCCGGTGAC
>DASPYC010000402.1:0-2483 GCA_035636955.1 Casimicrobiaceae bacterium | reverse complement strand
TCCCGACAAACGCGTCGACTTCGTCCAAGCGATGCAAGCCGTCCGGGAGATGCGCCGCCGTAACGGAGCTTATTTCTGGCAGCTTTCTCATCATTCGGAAGATCCCGCGCGCTTCGTCGAGACGTTCATGGACGAGTCGTGGGTCGATCACCTGCGGCGGCACGAGCGCGCAAGCGTGGCAGATCGCGAGGTCCTGCGCCGCGCAAAGGCGTTTCTAGTCGAGGGCGAATCGACCCGAACGTCGCATTGGTTCGGGGAGCGAGAGTCGTGACGCGGGTCGCGCATGCGCCGCGTTCTCGAGATTGAACTCATGGAAACGCAGACGACCGCCATCGCCCGCTTTCGAAAGCGGACATGTCCGAGGCGAAATCACGACCGCTTTCGTCCGTCCTCGAGCAACGGCAGGTAGACGGCAAACACGCTTCCTCTTCCCACCGCGCTCTTCACGTCGATGGCGCCGGCGAGGTCGGTCACGATCCCATGCACGAGCGACAGGCCCAGGCCGGTCCCAAGTCCGAATTTCTTCGTCGTGAAGAACGGTTCGAAGATGCGGGCGAGCGTCGCTTCGTCCATTCCGCATCCGCTGTCCTCCACGTTCAGGCACGCGTACCGGCCCGCTTTGAGGCTGCCATGCGACAGCGCTCGCGCTTCGGATTCGTCCGAACTCGCGAGCGAAACGCGCAACGTGCCTCCCGCTCCCATTGCGTGCTTCGCATTGCAGCACAGGTTGATGACCACGCGGTGCAGTTGCGTGGGATTGGCGAGCACCATGAGCGGCGTCTGCGGAGCGTGCCAATCGAGCGTGACGTGTGCTGGCATCGAACCGCGGAGGAGGTCGAGCGCGTCGGCGACCGTGCGGCGGAGGTCGGTCGGATCGCGGTCTTCCGTTTCAGGTCGGCTGTAAGCCAGGATCTGCTCGACGAGCGCCTGGCCGCGGGCCGCCGCCGCCAGTACGTTCGTGGCATACCGCTTCTGCGAAGATGCCTCCGGAACTCTCTCGTTCAGCATTTCGCCGTAAGCAAGGATGCAGCTGAGCACGTTGTTGAAATCGTGCACGATGCCGCCTGCGAACCGACCGATCACCGCCATCTTCTCGGCCTCGCGCAGCCGCTCCGTCAATTTCCGGTGCTCGGCTTCCACAGTTTTTCGCTGGGTGATGCGCATCGCTCGCTCGGACTTCTCGAGCCCGTCGTCGATCTGCTCGAGCTGGGTCCTGCGCCGCCGTTGCGCAGCGCTCATCGCCGCGACGAAAAGGCCCGAGAGCGTGACAATCAGGACGCGCAGAACTTCCTTGATGTCCGGCATCAGCGAGTGAGTCGGTACGACGAAGCAGTAGACGAAAGCAAGGACGGACAGCGCCAACGCGAGCAAACCCGGCGCAAGTCCGCCGTACCGGGCACTCCATGCGATGGCGCAAAAAAGCAGCGCGACGGGTGCCGTGACGAGATCGACGTCCATCGCCAGCGTTGCAATGAGCGCGACGCCGACGGTCAGGACGGCGGCTCCGTAGGTTACGATCGAGCGCGGTTCGGAGCGCCGCGCTGACCAGGAGCTCGTTTCATCGCGCGCAGCAGAAAGACGTGCCAAGTTTGCTGCATTCATAGGGCGCCGTCGTTCGACGAACCGAAATGTCGCGCAGGCGCGGGGTCGCGTGCACCGTACGGGTTGCGCTGCAACGGAATTCTCGGCTTGTTGGTGTCCACGAACACCTGCGCAACGTCGAGCGTCTCCCGAATGCCGATGTCTGCGCCGTGCCGCGCCAAGAACCGTTTTCCGGCGGTGAAGCCTTCGTCATGCAACAGCTGCAGCCACGGCCGCGCGGTGTCGATGCCGCTTCCCTGGTCGAACAGCTCGACGCGCGGAGGTCCGATCCGATGCAGACGCACATTGGCGACGCCTGCCGAGGCTTGCCGCGGTTCCGCCAGAGCGCGCATCGCGCTGATCGCCTGCATTTCCGCGACCAGACTGGAGTTGAATACGATTTCGCCGACGCGGCGGCGTATGCCGGGCGTGCCGGTCGGAACGTCTTCGATTCTGTCGCGCATCAATTGCACGACGACGAGGTCGTTCGCCAGGCCGCTATGGATCATCGGCCACAGCGTCGGATTGCCGCCGTAGCCGCCGTCCCAGTACCACTCGCCCTCGATCTCGACGGCAGGGAACAGCTCCGGAATGCACGCCGACGCTAGAAGTACGTCGATCGACATCGCGTCGTTCGACATCACGCGCGGCAGCCCGGTCTTCACGTTCGTGACCGTGACGAACAGCGCCGGTGCGAACCTGCTGCGGATGGCCTCGATGTCGACGTGCGCCGCCACCGCGTTGCGCAGCAGCTCGACGGCCAGCGGATTCACGCCACCGGGCGGCAGCATTCCGTACGTAAGCAGCCATTCGTTGATCGAATTGCGCCACTGGCGTTCGAGCGGTCCCAGCCATTCATCGACGAATTTCGGTGTGAGGTGATCCGCGATCGAGAGCCAGAA
>DASPYC010000401.1:0-3465 GCA_035636955.1 Casimicrobiaceae bacterium | reverse complement strand
ACGCGGTCACGCTGCGCGGCGCTGACGATCGCACCCATCGTCGTCGCGGCGTCGGTCGGAATACCGGGGCGGTACGCTTGAACGCGCGTTGCGACTGCGGCGGCAACGGCGTCGTAGATCGATGCATGCACGAACGCGCGGCTGGTAGAACCGCATGACTGTCCGCACCACGTGAAATTCATGCCGGCGACGATCCCGGCGGCGACGTCGTCCACATTGGCGTCGGGATAAGCAATCAGCGCGTTCTTCCCGCCGAGCTCGAGCAGCACGGGCTTTACGGTCTCGCTCGCCGCACGCATGACCGCGCGGCCTGCCGCGACGCTGCCGATCAGCGCAACTTTCGCGACGTCGGGATGCGACGCCAGTGCGGCGCCCACTTCGCGGCCGCCCGGCACGACATTGAAGACGCCCGCCGGCAACAGGTTCGCGGTCAGTTCGGCCAGACGCAAAGAGGAGAGCGGCGCCTGTTCCGGCGGCTTGACGACCACCGTATTGCCCGCAGCGAGCGGCGCTGCCGCTTTGCCGGCGCAAAACATGAACGGGTGATTGAACGGAATGATGCGTGCGACGACGCCGAGCGGCTCCCGAATCGAGAAGTTGACGACGTCCGGACCCATCGGAATCGAAGCGCCTTTCATTTCCGTGACGAGGCCGGCGAAAAATTCGAGCTGCGCAGCGGCAATGCGGGCGTCGCCGAGCATTTCCCTCACGGGGTTGCCACAATTGGCCGCGTCGATCAACGCCAACTCGTCGGCATGCTCGCGCACGATCGCTGCAAGCGCCTTCAGAATTCGCGCGCGCTCGAGCGGAACAATCGCGCGCCACTCCACAAACGCGCGCTTGGCCGCCGACACGGCAGCGTCGGCATCTTCCGCGCCGCACAGTGCAACGCTGCCGAGCGACAGTCCTGTACCGGGGCTTATCGTGTCGACGTAGCGGCCCGATGCCGGCTCGTGCCACACGCCGCCGTAGTACGCGCTGCGTTGCGTTGGAAGCGGCAATCGATGCTCCATCGGCGAATGGCCTTTCATCGGGCGCGCGATGCGCGATAGCTCGAGAAACGTCCGATCACCGCATTCGCCGCGATGGCCAATGCGAACAACGCAATCAGCACCGCATACATGCGCGGCATGTCGAACGTCGAATACGCCTGGATGATCAGATATCCGATGCCGCGGTTCGAGAGCTTGGTTTCGGCGAGCAGCGTGGCGATCATCGCGACGCCGAGTCCCAGTCGAATGCCGTTGACGATCGGCTCGCGCATCGCTGGAAGGTAGATCGTCGTCACCATCTCCGAAGTCGTCGCACGAAAGCTCTTGCCTACGCGAATCAGCACGGCGTCGATTTGCCGCATACCCGCCGCGGTCGACAACGCGACGGGAAAGAAGCACGACAGCGCGCCGAGCGCAACTTTCGACGTGGGTCCAACGCCGAACCACATGATCATGACTGGAAAGAAGATGATCTTCGGCGTCGGTCCGAGATAATAGAGAAACGGTTCATATGCGCGACTCAGGAAACGGTTGCCCCCGAGAATGAGGCCTACCAGCAGTCCGCTGACGCCGCCGAACAGCAGTGCGAGCGCGATCTCGCCGACGGTCCAGCCTAGATTCGCATAGAAATCCGGTTGAACAAGAAGCGCTGCGAGCGCGCGCGCAATCGCGGCTAACGTCGGAACGACATCGCGAAATAAGAGGCCGGATCGCGCAAGCGCTTCCCAGGCCGCGAGCAGCACGACGATGATGACGATGCGCACGACCGTGACGCGGCCGAAACTGAGGTCGAAAGTCGCCGGAGCCGTTACGCCGGGCGCAGCCATTGCTCGATCCTTTCCGTGACGTAGAAGAACAGCACGCTCACCAGCACGACGAATCCGATCGCGGCGTACGTCCCGGGCAAGTCATAGCGCTCGGCCAATTCGTTGATCAACTGGCCGAGGCCGCCGAAGTTGATCAGAAACTCGACGCCGACGATATTGATCATCGCAAAAATCAAACCGAGTCTCAGGCCGACGAACACCGTCGGTAGCGCTGCCGGCAGCATGATCTTCCAGAACATTTGCGCTGGCGTGACGTTGAACGAGCGCCCGACATTGACGAGCACGGAGCGCGTCGCCGCGAGCCCTTCGAGCGTCTTCAGGATCACGGGGGGCAGCGCGGCGACGAATCCCATCATGACGATCGTCACGGCGCTACGGCCGAATATGACGAGGAACAACGGATACATCAGTACGATCGGCGCGGACGCGAACGCCGCAACCCACGTTTCGCACGCGGCGCGAAGGAGCTGAACGCGATAGAGCAAGACGCCGAGCGCAACGCCGACGATCGTGATCAGCGCGCCTGCGACCAGCGTCTCTGCGGTCGTGAGCAGAAAACGATGGGCGACATTTTCTTCGACGACGATCCGCTCGAACGCGAGCAGGACCTGCGATGGCAACGGCACGATGTAACGGTTGATCGCGCCGCCGCGGATCAGCGCTTCGAGCGCCGCGCCGACTACAACGAGAGTGCCGAGGCCCAGTGTCGCCGGCGCTAGTTGCACCCCCACGCTTGCGGCGGTCGCCGCTGCGCTGGGCCCGGAGGCAGACTGCAGTGCGCGCTCTTGGGACGGCCTGGCGACGCTCATAACGCGCCCATTTGACGCGCGTGCGCTTCCTCGTCGCGCATTCCGCGGCTCGCTTCCTCGCGAAGGTCGTTCCAGATTTCGGCGACGTGATGGCCGAACGCCGTGCTGGAGACGATCTCCGACGTGCGCGGCCGCGGCAGTGCGATGTCGACGATCCGCTTGACCCGCCCGGGCCGATACGTCATCACCAGGATGCGATCCGATAATTGCACCGCCTCGGTAATGTTGTGCGTGATGAGCAGCGTCGTCTGCTTGAGCGACTGCTGGATCTGCAGCACCTTGTCGCCGAGCAAGAGTCGCGTCTGCTCGTCGAGCGCTGCGAACGGCTCGTCCATCAGCAGGATCTGGGGAGCTGCCGCCAGCGTACGCGCAATGGCGACGCGCTGTCGCATGCCGCCGGAGAGCTCGCTCGGATGCCGCCGTTCGAAGCCATCGAGACCCACCAATCCGATGAAATGGCGTGCGCGTTCGTGCCGTTCTGCTTTGGGCAAGCCCGAGATCTCGAGTGGAAACGCGACGTTTTCGAGCACGTTGCGCCACGGAAACGTCGACTCTTCCTGGAACACCATGCCGATCGCCGCGTGCGTACCGCGAACCGTCTCGCCGTCCACGGTTACGCGTCCTTCATAGTCGCCGAGAAGGCCGCCGATGATATTAAACAGCGTCGACTTGCCGCAGCCGGACGGTCCGATGACGGAAAGGAATTCGCCACAGC
This sequence comes from Casimicrobiaceae bacterium, assembly GCA_035636955.1. GTDB lineage: Bacteria > Pseudomonadota > Gammaproteobacteria > Burkholderiales > Casimicrobiaceae > VBCG01. The sequence continues at coordinate 122 of DASPYC010000401.1, read as the reverse complement.
GGACATTGAACGAAACATCATCGACGGCGACGACCGTACCTTCCGGCGTGACGAAGTGCTTGACGATGTTCTCGACGCCGACGAATCCATCTTGCTGTGCCGACGCCCGGAAATCGGCGCTC
>DASPYC010000400.1:0-7632 GCA_035636955.1 Casimicrobiaceae bacterium | reverse complement strand
GCGAGCGCGACGGCGAAATGCGCTTCCGGGCTCGACGGGTAGGGCTGCGCCAGCTCTCGAATGAGCCGAAACACCGCTTTCTTGTCCGATTGCTGAGAGAACAAGCGATTGATTTGCAGAAAGGCGTCGCCAACGCCTCCGCCCGAGACCGCGGTGTCCGCGAGAAGCCGCGACAACCGCAACTTGAGCTCTTCATCGCCGCCACTCGCTTCGACATCGCGCTCGGTCCCGCCGGCCAATGCCGCAAGCACCTGCTTCGGACGCTCAGCCGCGGGATCGAGTGACGACCACAGCTTTGCGGCCTCCTGCGCGATCACGCGCTGGCGGCTCGACAGTGCGATTTCGGTTGCGCGCTTGGCGATGCGAACGTCTTGCGCTTCGCGCGCGGCGTCCAGATACGCACGAGCCGCGAGCGCACCATCACCGCGTTGCAGTGCGACGTCGCCCAGCAAAAGGCGATAGAACAAGTCCGGCGAAAGTCCTTCGGTTGCTTTGCGGGGAATCGATGAGTCGGGTGCCGAAGTTTGCGCGCAGGCGACGGTACTGAACGCGAGCGCAGCGCCGATGACGGCGAACGTGCGAAAGAAAGCAGATAGACGGGTCATGGAGTGCCGATCGTGACATGTGCGCCGAAGGCGGCAAGGTGCAGCCGCCCGTTTGCCGACCGATGATCGCCGCATGCGGCCGGCCTTCGGACTGGGCTATACATTGGGCTATAGTGCGGCCCGGTGAAGCCCCTCGTCTCGATATCGAAGGGGCTCAATGTCATATCATGCCTGAACTGCCCGAAGTCGAAACCACCCGCCGCGGCGTCGCGCCCCATGTCGTCGGCCGGCATGTTGCGGAATTGCACGTATACGACCCACGCTTGCGTTGGCCAGTTCCCCCTGATTTGCGAAGGCGAGTGCGCGGTCGCACGATCGAAGCGGTCGAGCGACGTAGCAAGTACTTGCTGTTTCGCATGGGCGCGAATACGTTGCTGATGCACTTTGGCATGACCGGAAGCCTCGGCCTGTACAGCTCGCCGCCGCCGCGCCGGCTCCACGATCACGTCGACATCGTGCTGGACGATGGAACGACGCTTCGCTATCACGATCCGCGTCGCTTCGGGGCGTTGTTGTGGGTGCGTGGTTCGGGCGCTACGCATCCGCTGTTACGCGACCTGGGTCCGGAGCCGTTCGATTCCGCATTCGACGCGCGTTATCTCTGGCTGGCGACCCGCGGAAGACGCGCCGCGATCAAGCTTCTCCTGATGGACAATCATCTCGTCGTTGGCGTCGGCAACATCTACGCCAATGAATCGCTGTTCCGCGCGGGCATCCGCCCGAGCCTGCCGGCCGGACGACTCTCGATGGCGCGCGCCGCACGCCTCGTCGCCGAAGTACGCAACGTCTTGACCGAAGCGATTGCCAAAGGCGGCAGCACGCTTCGCGATTACGTCGATTCCCGCGGCGAGCCCGGTTTTTTTCAGCTCGAGTATTTCGTCTACGATCGCGCCGGGGAGGCGTGCCGTGTATGCGGCAAACCGATCCGCTCGACGCGCCATGGCCAGCGGGCGTCCTATTACTGTCCCGCTTGCCAAGCGTAGCGGAGACGAACGCCGACATCACCACGCTCGGTAGCCTGTCGCGTTTCCGCTCGTCGGGCCGCGGATTCCGCCTGCGGACGGCGGCATCAGTTGTGCTTCATAACGAGGTCGGAGTAGAGTCAAAAGCCTCGCGAAAGCAGAGGCTTGAGAATGATGCGCTTCCAAGCATGATCCCTTCGCGCGACCTGGCCGCCCGTTTCGAGGCCTACGGCGATTGGCGGCGACGCCTTTCGATCGGCATCGGTCGCTTCCACGACTGGCTTCGCCAGCAGGAGCTCAGCGACGCACAAATCGATCTCAAAGTCGCGCAGCTTGTCGAGCGGCTCCACCAGGACAAGCTCATCGTCGCGTTCGTCGCCGAGTTTTCGCGCGGCAAATCCGAGCTGATCAATGCGATCTTCTTCGCGGATTTCGGGCAACGGCTGCTGCCATCATCAGCCGGACGGACGACGATGTGTCCGACCGAGCTCCTCCACGACCCACTGCGTATACCGTCGATCCGCCTGCTGCCGATCGAAACGCGCCTGAAGGACGCCACGGTCGCCGATTACAAGAACTACGCCGACGAATGGGTGACGCATCCGCTCGACTTGTCGTCTCCGTCCAAAATGCACGAGGCGCTATCGCGCGTGTCGCAGGTCAAACGCGTCCCGGCCGCGCTGGCACGCAAGTTCGGCCTTCATATGGACGAAGGTGACCCGAACGGCGGATCGCAAGGCGATGACGATGCGATCACCGTCGAGGTGCCGTGCTGGCGCCATGCCATCATCAACTTTCCGCATCCGCTGCTTCAGCAAGGGCTGGTGATCCTCGATACGCCGGGGTTGAACGCCATCGGCACCGAGCCCGAGTTAACACTCAACCTGCTGCCCAACGCCCATGCCGTGCTGTTTCTGCTCTCGGCGGATGCCGGCGTCTCGAAGACCGATCTCGACGTCTGGAAGCAACATCTCGCGGGAGAAGACCCGGCCTCCAAGGCGGGCCGAATCGTCGTTCTCAACAAGATCGACGGTTTGTGGGATGAGTTGCGCCCGAACTCGGAGATCGAGGCGGAAATCGAAAGCCAGGTCAACGTGAGCGCGGCGATGCTGGGCATTCCGCCGGCACAGGTGTTCGCCGTGTCGGCGCAAAAAGCGCTGGTTGCGAAAGTGAACGGCGACGATGCGTTGCTCGCGAGAAGCCGGCTTCCGGCGCTCGAGTACGCGCTCTCGAGCGAGCTGATCCCCGCGAAACGCGAGATCATCGGCGCGGCGACCCAAGCCGACGCGCGAGGCTTGGCGGCGGGCGTGCGTTCCATTCTCGATGCCCGAATGGCCGGGGTGGCGGAGCAACTCGACGAACTCACGGCGCTCCGCGGCAAGAATCTCGACGTGATCGTCCACATGATGGACCGCATCCGCGAAGAGAAGGACGTATTCGAACGCGGCCTTGCGCGCTACACGGCGCTCCGTAACGTTTTCACGCAGCAGACCAACGAGCTTTTCGACATCATCGGCCTGCCGGCGCTTCGCGCGAACGCCGCGAACACGCGCGAACGGATCGAGGGAAGTCTCCTCACGAAAGGCGTGCGCGAAGCGATGAACGATTTCTTCGCGCAGATCAAAAGCGATTTGGACAAGGCCGCGGCACAGTCAGTCGAGATCCACGACATGATGCGCGCGATGTACGTGCGCTTCGCCAACGACCACGGCCTCGAGGCGTTCCTGCCGCCGCCGTTCTCCGTCCTCAAGTACCAAAAGGAAATCGAACGGCTGGAACGCGCGTACAACACGAACTTCAATACGCTGTGGAACATGGTCAGCAAGGCGAAGTTCGCGCTGATGAGGCGGTTCTTCGAAACCGTCGCCTCGCGCGCCAAGCACGTCTACGATGTCGCCAATCGCGACGTCGAGTCATGGCTCAAAGCTGTCATGGCGCCGCTCGAAACGCAGGTGCGCGAGCACCATCTGCAGCTGCGCCGCCGTCTGGAAAGCATCCGCCGCATTCACCAGGCGAGCGACGAGCTCGAGGATCGGATTACGGAGCTCGAGCAGGCGCGCGACGTGCTCGTGACCCAGCTTAACGGCTTGTCCGCGGAGCTCGAGGCGATCGATGAGATCGTTCTGACAGCGGACGCGCTACCCTTTGCGGCCAATAGCGAGGCGGCTTGAACGGATTCGCCGCAACACGTTAGCGCCGCGTCGCTCGTTTAAGTCGCCTCGACGCGCTTCACCGCCATCAGCCCCTCGTACTTAAGCATCAGTTCGTCGCGCGTTTCGATGCAGTCGGGGTTCACCGGTATGCAGTCGACCGGGCACACTTCGCGGCACTGCGGCTTGTCGAAATGGCCGACGCACTCGGTGCATTTCGCCGCGTCGATCACGTAGATTTCCGATCCTTGCGAAATCGCGGCGTTCGGGCACTCGGGCTCGCAAACGTCGCAGTTGATGCACTCGTCGGTGATCATCAATGCCATGGGGATCTCGTCTGCGGCATTTGACGCGTTAGCGGGGGCGTCCGGCGAGCTCAGCCACTTTCGCCTTCATCCGCGCCTCGATAATCGGGTGAACGAACGACGACACCTTGCCGCCGAACTTGGCGACCTCCCGCACGATGGTCGACGAAATGAACGTGTATTGCTCGGCTGGCGTCAGAAACAATGTTTCGACTTCCGGATAGAGATTGCGGTTCATCGTGGCCATCTGGAACTCGTATTCAAAGTCCGATATCGCGCGAAGGCCCCGTAGAACGACACGCGCTTGCTTGGCATGGACGAAATCCATCAGCAGCGTCGAGAAACCCTCGACTTCGACATTGGGGAACGGCGCCAGCACCTCGCGCGTCATTTCGATTCGCTCGGCCGTCGTGAAAAAGGGATGCTTAGACTCGCTGTCGGCGATCCCGACAATGACGGTTTCAAACAACCGCGCCGCACGGCGCACCAAGTCTTCGTGGCCGCGGGTAAATGGATCGAATGTCCCAGGGTAGATGACTTTGAGCGATGGCATGGCGCACGGTGATCCGGTTATCGCGATACGAAACAAAAGTGAGCGCCGACTATTGCGGCATTATTATTCCATTGGCACAGCGGCCGTAGCGTCCGCTCGCATCAGATGATAATGCACCTGCCCGGCCCTCGCGTGGCGCCATGTGATCGCGCCTTGCGGCGGCAAGAGCTTGTGGTCAGCTTCGGCATACGCGAACCCCCCCGGCGACAACAGCGCAACCGACCGGGGCAACAGCCATGGCCATGGGTCCGATCCGAACGGCGGGTCGAGAAAAACGATGTCGAACGCTCGCGACTCTCTCGACAGAAATGCCTCCGCGTCGGCGACGTGCGCTTCGAGACCGGCTGCTCCGAAAGACGCGGCAACGGTCTCGACGGCGCGAGCCAGCGTCGGATTGCGATCGACTGCCACCGCGAGGGCGGCGCCCCGCGAGAGCGCTTCCAGCGAAAGAGCGCCGGTGCCGCAATAGAGATCGAGCGTGCGCCGGCCAGTCAGGTCCTGACCCAGCCAGTTGAACAACGTTTCGCGGACTCGATCCGGCGTGGGTCGCAAATCCGAGACGGCGGGGAAGCGGATGATGCGGCCTCGGTGTCGTCCGCCGATGATTCGGATGCGATGCGGACGGGGAGAGGCCAAAGCCGTCGGAAGGCGAAGGGCAAGACGGTAGAATTACAGTTTTGCGCCCGCGCGTCCATGGCGCGGAGCGTCACCATGTTCGATCTCTTCAAGCGCAAGGCGGCTGACGCGCCGCCTGACGCGCGTCCTTGGTCGGAACGGCTCAAATCGGGACTTTCGCTGTCGCGCGACCGGCTCGCGGGCACGCTCGTCGGCGTGTTTGCGCGTCGCAAGCTCGATGAGGAAGCGCTGGACGAGCTCGAAGCGGCGCTGCTGATGGCCGATGTCGGAGTCGCTGCGACGGCGCACCTCCTGGACGACCTCAAGACACGCTATCGACGGGCGGGGCCCGAAGCGAATCCGCGCAGCGTTCTGCGCGACGCGCTGATTGCGCTCCTCGGGCCGCTCGAGGCCCCGCTGATCGTTTCGGCGACGCGCCCATTCGTCATCATGCTCGCGGGCGTTAACGGCGCCGGCAAGACGACGTCAATCGGCAAGCTCGCGAAATGGCTCCAGCAACAACAGTTGTCCGTGCTCTTGGCGGCCGGCGACACGTTTCGCGCCGCCGCACGCGAGCAGCTCGCCGTGTGGGGCGAGCGGAACAATATTGCGGTCATCCGCCAAGAAAGCGGCGACCCAGCCGCCGTGATGTTCGACGCACTCGGCGCGGCGCAAGCGCGGCGCATCGACGTCGTGCTGGCCGACACGGCCGGGCGGCTGCCGACGCAAGGGCAGCTGATGGAAGAGATCGCCAAGATCAAGCGCGTCATCGCCAAGGCGCGCTCCGGCGCACCCGACGAGGTTCTGCTCGTGCTCGACGCGAACACCGGCCAGAATGCCGTTGCGCAGGTCAAGTCCTTCGACGCGGCGATCGGGCTGACCGGCCTCATCCTGACCAAGCTCGATGGCAGCGCCAAGGGCGGCGTCGTGGCGGCGATCGCCCAGCAACATCCAATTCCGTTGAAATTCATCGGTGTGGGGGAGGGCATCGATGATCTACGCCCCTTCGCCGCCGCCGAATTCGTCGAAGCGCTGCTGCCGGATGAGAAATAGTTGCTCGGTTTGCATCCATTCCGACGCAATCGCTTCGCTTTTGCGGTCATACAGCTGAATCGGAAATGGGTGGCCGGGCTCGTTTTTCGAATCATTCGGTCCCCGCCTGTCTATCTGCTTCCCATACCCGACTAGATTCGTCGGGAACTTTGGGGCATAATTGGCACTCTCAATCCCCGAGTGCCAAACGCGTCGGACCGCTTGAGAGAGCACTCAAACCGAATCCGGTCTGCCGCAACGAAAGGAGATCTTTGAATGTCCGGTACTGCCCTGACTTTCCCGACTCCCGTATCGCTCGCGAGTCTCGACCATTACATCCAGGCCGTAAATCGCTTTCCGCTTCTGACGCAGGAGCAGGAGACCGCGCTCGGCCGTCGCTGGAAGGAGCACGAGGACATCGACGCCGCCAGAGAGCTCGTCCTCTCGCACTTGCGGCTGGTCGTCGCCGTATCCCGCAATTATGTTGGCTATGGACTACCGCAAGCCGACCTGATCCAAGAGGGTAACGTGGGGTTGATGAAGGCCGTTCGCCGATTCGATCCGGAACGCGGCGTTCGGCTGGTCTCCTTTGCGATCCACTGGATCAAGGCAGAGATGCACGAATACATCCTGCGCAATTGGCGCCTGGTCAAGCTCGCTACGACGAAGGCGCAGCGGAAGCTCTTCTTCAACCTGCGCAGCATGAAGGGCGGCATGGGTGCGTTGACGCGGAAGGAGGCCGACTCCATCGCTCGCGAGCTGGGGGTCAAGACCGAAGAAGTGCTCGAAATGGAAATGCGCTTGGGCGGCAGCGACGTGGCCCTCGACCCAACGCCAGGCGATGAAGAATCGGTGACGCCGATCGCCTACCTGACGGACTCGGAGGACGAGCCGGTTCAGATACTCGAGCGCGCCGAGACCGCGCGTAACCGCAGCGTCGGGTTGCAGCGGGCGATGGGCAAGCTTGACGATCGAAGCCGCCGAATTATCGAGGCGCGCTGGCTGAAGGAAGAGGATCCGGCGACGCTGCAGGAGCTCGCCGACGAATACGGCGTCTCCGCCGAACGGATTCGCCAGATCGAGAGCAAGGCGATTAAGACAATGCGTGGGCAAATGGCGGCGGCGTAGCGGCCGAATCGCCAGCGGGTCGTCGGGCCGAAGTTGCGAGACTTTGGCCCTTTTCTTTTGTGCGCTTAAAGCTCGACCTGCGTTCCCAGCTCGACGACGCGATTCGTCGGAATCTGGAAAAATTCCGATGCCTTGATTGCATTCTTCGACATCGACACGAACAGCTTCTCCCGCCACAGCGCCATCCCGGGCGCGACCGTCGCAATCAGCGTCTCGCGTGAAACGAAGAATGACGTCTCCATCATGTCGAATGGAAACCCGCGGCGCCCCGATTCCTCCAGC
>DASPYC010000399.1:0-3532 GCA_035636955.1 Casimicrobiaceae bacterium | reverse complement strand
GGCGGCGTCGATGCGTTGTCTCGCGCGCCGCTTTTGTTCTCCGATGCAATGGTGCTGTGGCTGTCGAACTGGTACGCCGCGAAGACGCTCGGCCAGCGTGCGGCGTTGCTTGCACGGTTCAAGCCCGGATTTCTTGCGCCGGTGATCGGCTTGATGAAGGGTTTGACCGATCCGGTCGTCGGTCTATTGATGGGGCAGACCGCCGAGAACCTGGCTTTTCGGTTTGGCATCACGCGCCGAGAAATGGACATCTATTCGGCGCGCAGCCATCAGCGCGTGCTGGCGGCCCAGAAGGCGGGCTATTTCGCGCAGGAAATCGTTCCGCTCTATGACAAGAAGGGAACCCTCTACGCCTTGGATGACGGCGTGCGCGAAGACTCCACGCCCGACAATCTCGCGAAGCTTCGTCCATTCTTCGATCCGAAATACGGCAACGTGACCGCAGGCAACAGCTCGCAGATCACCGATGGCGGCGTGTGGCTCACCATCGCGTCGGAGCGCGCCGTCGAAAGATTCAAGCTGACGCCGAAGGGTCGGATCGTCGATTCGGAGTGGGCGGCGCTCGATCCCGCGCAAATGGGGCTCGGCCCGGTCTACGCTGCCACACCGCTTCTGCAGCGCCACGGATTAGGCCTCAACGACCTCGACGCATGGGAAATCAACGAAGCATTCGCTGCGCAGGTGCTCGCCTGCATCCGCGCATGGGCGAGCGACGAGTTCTGCCGTGACGAGTTGGGGCTTCCCGGGCCGCTTGGCGTGCTCGACGAAGCGAAGCTCAATGTCGACGGCGGCGCGATTGCGATCGGACATCCGGTGGGTGCATCGGGCGCGCGTATCGTTCTTCATCTGTTGAATGTCCTCGAGCGTACCGGCGGCAAGCGCGGGATCGCCGCGATTTGCATCGGCGGCGGGCAAGGCGGCGCGATGTTGGTCGAGCGGTTGTAGACGCCATGCAGAACTGGATCATTACCCGCGCGGATGACGGCATCGCGACGCTGCTATTCGATCGCGCCGGCGCGACGACGAACACGTTATCGCGAGAAGCGCTCGCGGAGTTGAACGAAGCGCTGGATGTTTTCGATCGCGAACCGCCGAAAGGCGTCATCGTCCGTTCGGGAAAGGCGAGCGGCTTCATCGCGGGTGCCGACATCACGGAATTCGGCGAGCTTTCGAATCCCGACGCCGCAATGGCGCTCGTCCGGCGCGGCTGGGACACGTTCATGCGCCTCGCCAACGCGCCCTACCCGACGTTGGCGCTGATCAAAGGGTTTTGCCTCGGCGGCGGCCTCGAGCTTTCGCTGGCATGCCGCTATCGCGTCGTCATCGACGAGCCGGGCACGCGACTGGGCCTTCCCGAAGTGCTGCTGGGCATCGTGCCCGGATGGGGCGGGATTCACCGGCTTCCGCGCGTGATCGGCGCGCCCGCGGCACTCGACATGCTGCTGACCGGCAAGACCGTCGATGCGCGGCGGGCAAGGAAGCTCGGTCTCGCGGACGAATGCGTGCCGCTGCGCATTATGGAGAACACGGCCCGCGGCGTGCTCAAGGCACTGCCATCGCCGCGAACGCTTCCATTTCCGCTATCGCTGACGCTCAATCCGCTGGTACGCAAATTCATCGCCGCGCAGGCCGAGAAGCAGGTCGCCAAGCGCGCGCGGCGTGAACACTATCCGGCGCCTTATGCGATTCTCGAATTGTTCGTTCGCTATGACGGGAATCCGCTGGCGGTGCCCGACGGCGATCCGGCGTCGATCAAGGCGTTGACGCAAACCGAGACAGCCGCGAATTTGATCCGCGTATTCGGCCTGCAGGAGCGGCTCAAATCGCTCGGGAAGGCGGATGCGTTCAAAGCGTCGCACGTGCACGTCGTCGGAGCAGGCACGATGGGGGGCGACATCGCGGCGTGGTGCGCACTGCGCGGCTTGACCGTCACGCTGCAGGACCAGAATGCCGAACGGCTGTCGCCGGCCATGCAGCGCGCCGCGATTCTTTTCGCCGAGCGCTTGAAGCAACCGCGGCGAGTTCGTGATGCGACCGATCGCCTGATACCCGATGTCGCGGGCGATGGCGTCGCGCGCGCCGACGTGATCATCGAGGCGATCTTCGAGAACGTCGATGCCAAGCGGAGTCTATTCTCAGCGCTGGAGAAGAAGGCGAAGCCCGATGCGATTCTGGCGACGAACACGTCGAGCATTCCACTCGAGGATATCGGCGCGGCACTCGCCGACCCGACCCGGCTCGTCGGGCTGCATTTCTTCAACCCCGTGCCGCGGATGATGCTGGTTGAAGTGGTTGCAGGCCGGGAAACGAGGCCGGAGCTCGTTGCGCGCGGTGCGGCGTTTGTGCGTCAAATCGATAAGCTGCCGCTGCCGGTGAAGAGCGCACCCGGCTTTCTCGTCAATCGCGTTCTGGCGCCGTATCTGATGACCGCGATGCGCTGCGTCGACGAGGGCATCGCGCCCGAAACCATCGACGAAGCAGCCGTCGCTTTCGGTATGCCAATGGGACCGATCGAGCTGGCCGATACGGTCGGACTCGACATTTGCATCGCCGTCGGCAGGATGCTCGATCCGACTGCTGCGCCGCCGGCGAAGCTGAAGGCCTTGACCGATGCCGGCAGGCTGGGCAAGAAGTCCGGCCAGGGCTTCTACACATGGACGAATGGCAGGGCGCAAAAGCAAACGGCCGGCGCGGTTCCGGCGGGCCTCGCCGAGCGGCTCGTCGGTCCTTACGTCGCCGAAGCCAAGGCGGCACTCGCCGATCGCATCGTCGCCGATGCGGATCTTGTCGACGCCGGCGCGATTTTCGGTACCGGCTTCGCGCCGTTTCGCGGCGGCCCTCTGCATTACGCCCATTCAGCGGCGACGCGTCATTCCGAGGACAACGTTCTATCGTCCGACGAACCTGCTTTTCCCAACAGCGGATCCCTCGCTCGCGCTCGGGATGACAAATAGGGCGAGCCGCCTGACGGCTTAGGGGGCGACGCAGCACTCTCTGGTGTACGATTCCGCGCACGATCGGCGAGGATGACGCGCGACGCCAAAAAGGGGAGAGCGTGGAAAAGATCTGGCTGCGCAGCTATCCGAAGGGGGTGCCCGCGGAGATCGACGTGAATGAATACACGTCGCTACGCGAGGTGTTCGAGGAAAGCTGCGGCAAGTTCGCGACGCGCCCCGCATTCACGTGCATGGGCAAAACCCTCACCTTTACCGAGCTCGACACGCTGTCGGCGGCGTTCGGAGCGTATCTGCAGGGCGCCGGCTGCAAGAAAGGCACGCGCGTCGCGCTGATGATGCCGAACATTCTGCAGTATCCCGCCTGCCTGTTCGGCGTGCTGCGTGCGGGTTGCACCGTCGTCAACGTCAATCCGCTCTACACGGCGCACGAGCTCGAGCATCAGCTCAGCGACTCGGGCGCCGAAGTCATCGTCGTCGTCGAAAACTTCGCGCACACGCTGCAGGAGGTCGTGGCGCGAACGCGCGTGCGCAATGTGATCGTGACGTCGATCGGCGAGCTTCTTGGATTCAAGGGT
>DASPYC010000398.1:0-4895 GCA_035636955.1 Casimicrobiaceae bacterium | reverse complement strand
AACTTGTGAACGTAGACGCGTTGCGCGAACTCTAAGACATTGCCACACGCCGGTTTTTGCCACTGAGATCGGTCCGATGCGCGATCGCGTTGGACACGGCGCCAGGTCGCCGGTCAACGCGCTCACGCATCGTTGCAGTTGCTTGTGCTTTGCACGCATTAAAACGACGCTGGCAAAATAGGGCGCTTCATCCAGCGTATTATTAAAACTTCATCATGAACGCTCCGCTTTCGACGCTCGTTGCTTTCGTCGCATTGGTTGCGGCGCCATACTGTCTTGCGCAAGCGCCCGGCCCTCCACCACTGCCGCCGCCGACTGCATCGACAACGCCGCCCCCTCCGCCGCCCGATCTCGCTAACGATGCCGAGCTCGAACCGCAGGTCACGATCATTCGGCGCGAAAACGACGTGCTCGAGGAAGTCCGGATCCAGGGCGAGCTGCGTTTTGTCAAAGTCACGCCGCGAAACGGCCGCCCGTATTATCTGATCCCGGACGCCGGCGGTCATGCGTTCCTGCGCCGCGACAGTCTCGACATCTCGCTCAAGGTTCCGATGTGGGTGTTGTTTTCGTTTTAGTATCGCTTTCCCAGATCGAAACATTTTGAGACGACCGCCGGCCTGATCGTCCTCTTTTCATTTTCGCAATCCCGTGCGGTGGATTGAGCCGCGTATTTCTCATGTCCGTCTACACGACCGTCACCGCCGAGGATCTCGATGCATGGCTCGCCCGCTACACGGTCGGCGGCCTGGTCGAGCACGCGCCGATCGCGTCGGGAATCGAAAACACCAATTACTTCGTGGCGACCGAAAAAGGTCGTTACGTGCTGACGTTGTACGAGCGCTTGCCTGCAGCCGAGCTGCCGTTCTATCTCAATCTGATGGCGCATCTGGCGCGCGCTGGCGTCGAGGTGCCCACGCCGGAGCCCGATCGTACCGGTGCCTTGTTCTCGCTTATGAACGGCAAGCCGGCGGGACTCGTTGCACGGATCGACGGAGAATCGGTCCGTCATCCATCGGCGTCCCATTGCGCGCTTGTCGGCGCAGCACTCGCGCGATTGCACGTCGCATCGCAGAGTTATCGCCCGCGCCTCGCGAATCGGCGCGGTCCGTCGTGGTGGCGCCAGATGGCGCGTGTCGTGCAACCGTTTCTCACACCGGAGCAGAAGAACCTGCTCAGATCAGAGCTCGAGTATCAAGTGGGATACGGAAAAAACGCGTTGCCGAAAGGCGCGATCCATGGCGACTTGTTCTGCAACAATGTGCTATTCCACGACGGCCGCGTCGCCGGCATCATCGATTTCGGATTCGCGGCAACCGATTTCTTCGCTTACGATCTCGCGATCACAGTGAACGACTGGTGCCTGCTCGGCAACGGCGAGGCTTCGCTCGATGCGGAAAAGATCGACGCGCTGACCGGTGCCTACGACGCGGTCCGCCCGTTGACCGACGTCGAACGCGCGCAATGGCCGGCGCTGCTGCGTGCGGCAGCATTGCGATTCTGGGTCTCGCGACTCCACGATTTGTATTTGCCCCGCCCCGGCGAGCTTACCCACGCCCACGATCCCGCCGAGTTCGAGCGCATCTTGCGTGACCGCGTCGAATCGGCGAAGACAACGTCTCCGTGAGCGCCGCCGGGCCGTCCCAAGGCGCGAATTACTCCCCCTATGGGGGCAGCGCAGCGGCGTCAGCCGCAAGCGTGGGGGTCCACTGATGAGCGCCGCCGGGCCTCGGCCTCGTTGGATCAACGAACAGAATCGTTGCGGCGAGCGTCGGCCTCGCGTGACGACTCGCATTGGCCGTCGATCCCCGCATAGCGGGGCCCCTCGCCGGCTGTTCGCGTCACTATCCCGCAGCGCGAATTACTCCCCCTATGGGGGCCGAGGGCAGAGCGTAGCGGCGTCAGCCGCAAGCGCGGGGGTCCACTGATGAGCGCCGCCGCTAGCGTGGGGGCCCACCGATGAGCACGTCTGCGCGCGACATCGTATTCACGCGCCATTCGGGATCACGCGGCCTCGGCTGGTTGAAGGAGAGCTTCGCGATGTTCAAGAAGGCGCGGCTCGCGTGGATTTTGCTCCTCATGACGTATTACCTGATGCTGTTGTTCGCCGATCTCGTCCCGTTCATCGGCGGGCTGGCAGCGCCATTGCTGAAGCCGATCTTTGCCGTGGGTTTTCTGGCCGCGGCGTGGACGCAAGAACGCGGCGGCGCGCCGGCGCTGCGTCAATTGTTCCAGGGCTTCCGCTCCAACGTGTTCGCGCTATGCTCACTCGGCGTCGTGTTCGTTCTCGGCATGATGATCGCCGTCGGCGCGACGGCAGCTGTCGACGGCGGCAAATTGTTCGACCTGATCGCAAACCCGGCGCCGCAGGAACTCGACCAGGACGCGGTCGCGAAGCGCCTTTCGGATACGTTGTCGGACTCGCAGGTCCAGATCGGGATGCTGTTGGCTGCGGTGTGCGCGATCCCTACGCTGCTTGCGCTGTGGTGGGCACCGGCAATCGTCGTGTTCCAGGACGCGGGCGCCTTCACCGCGCTTGCCGCAAGTCTTCGTGCCGGGCTCGCGAATTGGCGTCCACTTCTATCGTATGTCGTGTCAGTATTTTTCTTCGGTGGGCTCCTTCCCACGCTCGCCGGGACGCTCATCGCGCTCGTCGTTCCGGCACCGGTCGGCCGCGCGCTCGCGCTCGCGTTGATGTTGCCGTATGTACTTTGCTTCGTAGCAACGCTGCACATTTCCGACTACGTGAGCTATCGCGACGTCTTCCATTCGGATGAGATGCTGGCGCCGATTGTTCGGAAGTAGGGTTTCGGTCTCTGACCCTACTTTCCAGCCGGCTCGAGCTTCGCGTATTCGAGCGCCAGCCATTTAACGCCGGCATCGCGGAAATTTACTTGCACGCGCGCATCGTCGCCGCGGCCCTCGGCATCGATGATGATGCCCTGGCCAAACTTCGCGTGCTTGACGCTCTGGCCGACCCGCCACGATGGCCCGGCGGCGCTCATCGTTCCTCGCGTCGCGTGCGAATTCACGACCGGAGCGGAGTTGCCCCATTCCGAGCGGTCGATATCGAGGCCGCGGCGGCGCGGCGGCGATAACCATTCAAGCAATTCGGGCGGGACCTCCGCCATGAAGCGTGACGCAATGTTGTAGCGGGTCTGCCCATGCAGCATCCGCGTTTGCGCATGCGTCAAATAAAGTCGGCGCCGTGCACGCGTGATGGCGACATACATCAACCGCCGCTCTTCCTCGACGCCATCGAGCTCGTTCAAGCTGTTCTCGTGAGGAAAGAGCCCTTCTTCGAGCCCGGTGACGAACACCGTATGGAACTCGAGTCCCTTGGCGGAATGGACCGTCATCAATTGCAATGCCGGACGCCCCTCGGCCGCTTGTGTGTCGCCCGCTTCTAGCGCAGCGTGGGCCAGGAACGCTGTCAGCGGATCGGTCGCGCCCTCAACAGCGGGATCGTCGGCAGTGTCATCGGAAGACGGCGGCAGCATCGGCGCGTCAACCGCGAGATCGGCTTCGCGCAGGAAACCTTCAGCCGCGTTGACGAGCTCCTCGAGATTTTCGATTCGCTCGCGGCCGTCCTTCTCCTGCCGATAATGCGCGATCAGTCCCGATGCCTCGTTGATGTGCCTGACCGCTTCTGAAAGCGTCAACGACGCCGTTGTCGTCCGCATGCCTTCGATCAGCTTGACGAAGGCCACCACGGCAGCACCCGATTTGCCCGCGATCGCGCCGCCGCATGCCGCCTGCCACAACGTCGCGCCGTGGCCCCGCGCATAATCTTGCAATTGTTCGAGCGAACGCGCGCCGATGCCGCGCGGCGGAAAATTGACGACGCGAAGGAACGCGCCGTCATCGTCGGGTGCCGCGATCAAGCGCAAATACGCAAGCGCATGCTTCACTTCCGCGCGCTCAAAAAACCGCATGCCGCCGTAGACGCGATACGGCAGCGCGGCGTTGAACAATGCATGCTCAAGGACGCGTGATTGTGCGTTGCTGCGATACAGAAGCGCGACTTGATCGAGCGCCAGGCCGTCTTGCGCAAGACTTTGCACGACGTCGACGATGAAAGCGGCCTCGTTCAAGTCCGATGGCGCGACGAAGGCACGCACGGGCTCGCCGCCGTCCTCGCTCGTCCACAGGTTCTTGCCCAGTCGCAGACGGTTGTTCTTGATGAGCGCGTTCGCGGCGTCGAGGATTTTGCCGTGCGACCGATAGTTTTGCTCGAGCTTGATCAGCGTCACCGGGTGTTCAGCGGTCGCGAAATCGCGCTCGAAGTGCTGCATGTTGGCGACGTTGGCGCCGCGAAATGCGTAAATCGATTGATCGTCGTCGCCCACGGCGAATACGGCGGTATTCGGGCCGGCCAGCAGCCGCAGCCATTTGTACTGCAGCACGTTCGTATCCTGAAACTCGTCGACCAGGATAGGCGCGAAGCGGCGGCGGTAGTTCTCGCGAATCAGCTCTTGCGAGGCGAGAAGCTCGTAGCTTCGCAGCAGCAACTCGGCAAAATCGACGACGCCTTCGCGCTGGCATGCCGCCTCATAGAGTGCGTAGTGCTCGACCTGCCGGCGCGTGAAATCGTCGCCCGCTTCGACATTATTCGGTCGCAGTCCCTGCTCCTTCGCGTCGGCAATAAACCATTGCAGCTGTCGCGGCGGATAGCGTTCATCATCGATGTTGTGCTCGCGGTAGAGCCGCTTGATCAGTCCGAGCTGGTCCTGCGTATCGATGATTTGAAAGAGCTGCGGCAAGTTCGCGGCGCGGTAATGCATGCGCAGCATCCGATTGCACAAGCCATGAAACGTTCCAACCCACATCCCCCGAAGATTCGCCGGCGTCAACGCGGCGAGACGCGTCAGCATCTCTTTGGCCGCCTTGTTGGTAAA
>DASPYC010000397.1:0-2847 GCA_035636955.1 Casimicrobiaceae bacterium | reverse complement strand
GCCGCGCAACTCGTGCTGGGTCTGACCGAGCCGCAATCGTCGGGTCTTGGCGGCGGTGCGTTCTTGCTTGCGCATGATGGAAAAACGCACAAGCTGATCGCATACGACGGTCGCGAAACAGCGCCGGCGGCGGCGACGCCCGAACGTTTTCTCGACAAGGACGGCAAGCCTCTTGCCTTCACGGATGCAGTCGTCGGTGGGCGCTCGGTTGGCGTTCCCGGCACCGTGCGGCTTCTCGAGATCACGCATCGCAAGCATGGGCGTCTTCCGTGGCCGACGCTGTTCACGCCGGCGATTGCGCTTGCCGAAAATGGATTCGCCGTTTCGCCGCGACTCCATAAAATGGTCGCAAGTGAAACGAATCTGCAGGGCCGCGCAAAGGCCTATTTTTTAAACGACGACCGACCACGCGCGATCGGCGCGATCATGAAGAATCCTGCGTACGCGGCCACGCTGCGCCGCTTGGCGAAGGAAGGCGCGAATGCGTTCTACACCGGGGAGATCGCCCAAGACATCGTCGATACCGTGCGCGAGTCAACCAATCCCGGCGACATCACGCTCGCCGATCTCGCGAGTTACCGCGTTGTGGTGCGCGAGCCGGTTTGCGATACATATCGCCTCTATCGCGTTTGCGGCATGCCGTTGCCGTCATCGGGCGGCATCACCGTGTTGCAGATACTGAAGTTACTCGAGCCGTACGACGTGATGGCGATGGGTCCGCAATCGTTTTGGAGCGTGCATTTCTTGAGCGAAGCGGGGCGCCTCGCGTATGCGGACCGCGGCGTTTACGAGGCCGATCCCGCGTTCTACGTCGCGCCCGCCGGACTGCTCGACGATAATTATCTGCACGCACGTTCGATGCTGATTACGACCACCGGATCGCTAGGACGCGCGACTCCCGGTTCGCCGCCTGGGCAAGCGGAATTAGCGCGCAAGGTCGGCTGGGGCGAGGGCGCCGCACTCGAATTTCCGTCGACATCGCATATTTCCATTGTCGACCGATACGGCAACGCAGTCGCGATGACGACGACGATCGAGGACGCGTTCGGCAGCCGCCTGATGACGCGGAACGGCTTCCTCCTCAACAACGAGCTCACCGACTTTTCATTCGCACCCTCCGACAACGGCAAGCCGGTTGCCAATCGTGTCGAAGCGGGCAAACGTCCGCGCTCAGCGATGGCGCCGACGATCGTTTACGACCGGGCAGGGCGCGTGTACATGGTCGCAGGCTCTCCGGGCGGCAGCGCCATCATCAACTATGTCGCAAAGACGCTGATCGGCGTGCTCGACTGGGGCCTCGATCCGCAGACAGCGATCGCGCTTCCCAATGTCGGCAGTCGCAATGGTCCCACCGAGCTAGAGGAGGCTTCGCACGCAGTATTGCTGGCCGAGAAGCTTCGCGCGCTTGGACATGAGGTCCAGGTGATCGACCATACGAGCGGACTGCAGGCAATTGTGCGCACGAAGAACGGTTGGATCGGCGGCGCGGATCCGCGCCGCGAAGGCATCGTGAAAGGCGATTGAGGTCATCCGCAATGCTCCCAACTGTCCAGCGTGTGGGCAAATCAGCGCGTGAGGCGTTTGTCGAGCACCTTGTCGCGTTACCTTCCGAGGACGTTCGCCTCCGTTTTGGCTCGCCGCTTGCGGCGGCCGCAATGGCGGCATATGTCGAGCGGATCGACTTCGAGCGTGACGCGGTATTCGCCATCTACGACGATCGTCTTGCGATCATCGGCGCCGCGCATGTCGGATTTTTCGACGATGCCGCCGAGCTGGGCGTTTCGGTGTTGCCGTCGCATCGCGGCCGCGGGATCGGCACCGCCCTCGTCACGCGCGCAAGCGAACACGCGCGCAACCGTCGCACGATGCGGCTGTACATGCATTGCCTCCATGAAAACGCCGCGATGATGACGATTGCGCGTCGCGCCGGCATGTCGATCGTCGTCAGCGCGGGCGAGGCGGACGCACATCTTGCGCTTCCTCCGGCAAGTCCGGCGTCGGTGACGCGCGAGTATTTCTCGGATCAGCTTGCGCTCGTCGACTTCGCACTCAAGTCGCACGTCGACGCGTTGCGGCGCGCGGCGGACGCCGTCGGTAGGAAATGACAGCGTTGGCGAAGCACAGAATCGTCATCGTCGGCGGCGGGGCGGGAGGGTTGCCGCTTGCGTGCACGCTGGGCGACAAGCTCGGGCGGAAAAACCTGGCGGAAATCACGCTCGTCGATCAATTCGCGACGCACGTTTGGAAGCCGTTGCTGCACGAAGTCGCCGCGGGACGAATGGATGTCGATATGCACGACATCGACTACCTGACGCTCGCGCATTGGCACCATTTTCGTTTCCGTCAAGGGGCAGTCGCCGGTCTCGATCGCGAACGGCGCGAGCTGAAGCTTGGCGCAGTATCTTTCGACAACGGCGAAGAAATCCTGCCTGCGCGCGCGCTCGCCTACGATACCTTGCTGATCTGCGTCGGCAGCGTCAGCAACGACTTTGGTGTGCCCGGCGTGGCGCAGCACGCCATCGCGCTCGACACCGCAGTTGATGCCGAGCGCTTCCATCGGCTGTTGCTGGCCGTCTGCGTTCGCGCCGACGCCCGCGGCGGCGCGGGCCAGTCGGCGGCCGTCCATATCGTGATCATCGGTGCGGGTGCGACGGGCGTCGAACTTGCCGCGGAAATCCGCCAGACGACGCAGGCGCATGCGGGCTATGGACTGGATCATCTCGACACGGGCAACGATATCTGCCTCACATTGCTCGAGGCGGCGCCGCGCATCCTGCCGCAACTCTCGGACAAGATTGCCGAAGCGGCAACCGAGCTGCTCGAACGTCTGCGCATTGACGTGCGATC
>DASPYC010000396.1:0-2906 GCA_035636955.1 Casimicrobiaceae bacterium | reverse complement strand
ACCGTGCGATTCGCCGCACTCGTCCGGTTCGGTCGCGCATCTCTGCGGGGACTGCGTATCACGTGCTGCGTGCTGTTGGCCGGCATCGCAAGCGTCGCGCACGCCGCCGATGTCGTCGTGGTCGGCCTGTTTGCCGGCAAGGCAGTGGTCGTGGTCAACGGCGGGGCGCCACGCACATTGAGCGTCGGTCAAGCGACACCGGAAGGTGTGCGGCTGTTGTCCGCCAAGTCCGATTCCGCCGAATTCGAGATCGACGGGAAGCGCAAGGTGTTGAGTCTCGGCGAGGGGCGCTATGGTCGCGCTGCCGCTTCGACCAGCCCGGAGGCAACCCTCTACGCCGACGGTGCTGGCCATTTCTTCTCCGACGGCACGATCAATGGGATCCGCGTGCGGTTGTTCGTCGATACGGGGGCCACGACCGTGGCGATGAACAGTGGCGAAGCCGGCCATCTCGGCCTCAACTACCGAAGTGGATCACGTTCACGCGCGTCGACCGCCAATGGAACAATCGTCGTTTACAACGTCAAGCTCGATACCGTACGCGTCGGCGGCATCGAGCTGCACAATGTCGACGCGATTGTTCACGAAGGCGATCATCCTACGATCGTGCTGCTCGGAATGAGCTTCCTGAATCGCGTCGAGATGCGTCGGGACGGAACGTTGATGACGCTGACACAGCGTTACTAACGCCGAGGCGACGCTCAAGGTTCCGTCGTGAGCCGAACTGCTAAGTTTTCCGCAATCCGGATAATCGCCCGGCTATTGCTTGGACCCCAAGCTTGGGGCTGTCCCCCGCCCCCGGAGGTAGACTGCAGTGCGCGACCCTGGGGCGGCCTCCGGCGCTGATGAATGGAACAGATGGCGGAAGACACAATACTGGCGACGCAAGGTCTGACCAAAGAGTTCAAGGGCTTTGTGGCCGTCAAGGACGTCGATCTGTCGGTCCGGCGTGGGACGATCCACGCGTTGATCGGTCCAAATGGTGCCGGTAAGACGACGTGCTTCAATCTGCTTACCCATTTCCTCACGCCGACGCGCGGGCGCATTTTCTTCAATGGCCGCGAGATCACTGGGTCGCGTCCGGCCGCGATTGCACGGATGGGGCTTGTGCGCTCGTTCCAGATTTCGGCTGTGTTTCCGCATCTTTCTGTTCTGGAGAACGTCAGGATCGCGCTTCAGCGCAAGCGCGGCCATTCATTCGATTTCTGGCATTCCGAGCGATTGCTTCGTTCACTCGACGCGAAAGCGCGCGAATTGATCGACGCCGTCGGTTTAGGGGGGTTCGAGGACACGTCGGCGATGGAGCTTGCCTACGGCCGCAAGCGCGCGCTCGAGATCGCGACGACATTGGCGCTCGAGCCCGAAATGATGCTGCTGGATGAGCCAACGGCCGGCATGACGCACGAAGACGTGGACCGCATCGCGGCACTGATCAAGCGCGTCGCCAAGGATCGCACGGTGCTGATGGTCGAGCACAATCTTTCCGTCGTTTCGACGTTGTCCGATCACATCACCGTGCTTGCGCGGGGCGAAGTGCTCGCGCAGGGCGACTACGCGACCGTGTCGAAGAATCCCGCGGTCGTCGAAGCGTACCTGGGCGCCGGTCATGCTTGAGAGTCCCGGGGCACTTGATCCACGCACCTACACCGGTACGGGTGGCCCGCTGCTGGGGGTGAGCGAATTAAACGCGTGGTACGGCGAATCGCATGTGCTGCATGGCGTCGCGTTCGAGGTGCTGCCCGGCGAAGTTGTGACGCTGCTCGGCCGCAACGGCGCCGGCAAGACGACAACGCTGAAGTCGATCATGGGCATCGTGCCGCGGCGCGAGGGATCGATCGTCTACGAAGGCCGCGAAACATCGACGCTCCCCTCCAATCGCATCGCGCGCCTTGGCATTGCGTACTGTCCGGAGGAGCGCGGAATTTTTGCGAGCTTGAACGTCGAGGAAAATCTGCTGTTGCCGCCGCTGGTCCGCGAAGGCGGGTTGAGCGAGGCGCAGATCTACGAGCTTTTCCCCAACTTGAAGGAGCGCCGCAAGAGCCAGGGCACGAAGCTATCGGGCGGTGAGCAACAAATGCTCGCGATCGGCCGGATACTTCGCACCGGTGCGCGGCTGTTGCTGTTGGACGAGCCGACCGAAGGTCTGGCGCCGGTGATCGTCCAGCAAATCGGACGCACGATCGCGCGGCTCAAAAGCCAGGGTTTCACGATTCTGCTGGTCGAGCAGAATTTCCGCTTCGCATCGACGGTTGCCGACCGGCACTACGTGCTCGAGAACGGTCGTGTCGTCGACATGATCCCCAATGCGGAGCTCGATGCGAATATGAAAAAGCTGCACGAATATCTAGGGGTTTAGGATTCCATTCCGAAGACTGCCCCGATCCACGAGGAGAAATGCAATGAAAAGACTAAAAGGGAGCTTGATTGCCGTTGCAGTTGCTGGCGCATTGGTCGCCGGCGCGGCGCAAGCGCAGGTTTCGGACAACGTCATCAAGATCGGCGTGCTGTCGGACATGTCGTCGCTTTACACCGACCTGGCGGGCGCCGGATCGGTGGTAGCTGGGCGAATGGCCGTCGAAGACTCAGGCATCGAGAAGCGCGGCTACAAGGTCGAGATCGTTTCGGCCGATCATCAAAACAAGCCCGACGTCGGCTCGGCGATCGCGCGTCAGTGGTACGACACCGATAAAGTTGACGTGATCGTCGATGTGCCCAATTCCGGCGTCGCGCTCGCCGTCAATCAGATCACGCGCGACAAGGGCAAGGCGTTTCTGGTTTCCGGCGCGGCGAGCTCCGACCTCACCGGCAAGGCGTGCTCACCGAACACGATCCACTGGACGTACGACACGTGGATGCTTGCGAACGGCACCGGCGGCGCGATCGTGAAGACGGGCGGCGACACGTGG
>DASPYC010000395.1:0-5731 GCA_035636955.1 Casimicrobiaceae bacterium | reverse complement strand
GCCAACATCGTCCGTCGCGGCAGGCGCGAAGCGACCCGCCGCTCCAATGTCGATGCGATGGTGCGCGACCTCTCCGAGGTGCGCATCGGCGATCCGTTCGTCCACGAACAGCATGGCATAGGCCGCTATCTGGGCTTGGTCACGCTCGACGTCGGCGACGGTGAAACCGAGTTCCTCGAGCTGATCTACGCCAACGACGCGAAGCTCTATGTTCCGGTCTCGACCCTGTCGCTGATCAGCCGATACAGCGGCGCGTCGCCTGACGCCGCGCCGCTGCACGAGCTCGGCAGCGGTCAATGGGAAAAAGCCAAGAAGAAAGCAGCGAAGCAGGCGCACGACACTGCTGCCGAGTTGTTGAACCTCTACGCACAACGCGCTGCGCGCATTGGCCATGCGTTCGAATTGAAATCGCATGATTACGAAGCGTTTGCCGAAGGCTTCGCTTTCGACGAAACGCCCGACCAGCAAGCAGCGATCGAGGCGGTGTTGAGCGATCTCGCCGTCGGCAAGCCAATGGATCGCCTGGTGTGCGGCGACGTGGGTTTCGGCAAGACGGAAGTTGCGCTTCGCGCCGCGTTTGTCGCGCTCAACGACGGCAAGCAGGTCGCGGTTCTTGTGCCGACGACACTTCTTGCCGAGCAGCACTTCCAGATATTTTCCGACCGCCTGGCCGAATGGCCGTTCAAGGTCGCCGAGCTTTCACGCTTTCGCTCGGCCAAGGAAGTGAAGGCTGTGCTGGATGGTCTCGCACAAGGCCGCATCGATCTCGTGATCGGGACGCACAAGCTGATCCAGCCCGACGTGAAGTTCAAGAACTTGGGCCTCGTCATCATCGACGAGGAGCATCGCTTCGGCGTACGGCAGAAAGAGCAATTGAAGAAGCTGCGTGCCGAAGTCGACGTGTTGACGCTCACCGCAACGCCGATACCCCGCACGCTTGCGATGTCGCTCGAAGGGATTCGCGACTTCTCCGTGATCGCAACCGCGCCCGAAAAGCGTCTCGCCATCAAGACGTTCGTCGCGCCGTTCTCCGTCGGCATCGTGCGCGAAGCGGCGCTCCGCGAATTGAAGCGCGGCGGCCAGATCTACTTCCTGCATAACGACATCGATACGATCCGCACGACGGCGGAGCGGCTCACGCAGCTGCTGCCGGAGGCGCGGATCGCCATCGCGCACGGCCAGATGGGCGAACGCGAGCTCGAGCATGTGATGCGCGACTTCTACGCGCAACGCGTCAACCTGCTCGTCTGCTCGACGATCATCGAAACTGGCATCGACGTTCCGACGGCCAACACGATGATCATCGATCGCGCCGATCGTTTTGGACTGGCGCAGTTGCATCAATTGCGCGGCCGCGTCGGCCGTTCGCACCATCAGGCGTATGCATATTTATTGACGCCGCCCGAGGACGCACTCTCGGCGCAGGCGAAAAAGCGTCTCGAAGCGATCCAGCTGATGGAAGATTTGGGGTCCGGGTTCTATCTCGCGATGCACGATCTCGAGATCCGCGGCGCCGGCGAAGTGCTGGGCGACGAGCAATCGGGCGAAATGCAGCAGGTGGGTTTTCAGCTTTATGCCGACATGCTGAAGTCCGCCGTGTCGGCATTGCGGGCAGGGCGCGAACCGGATCTGTCGGAGCCGCTCGGCGTCACAACGGAGATCAACTTGCACGCACCGTCAAGGCTGCCCGAAATCTATTGCAGCGACGTGCATGAACGGCTCGTGCTTTACAAGCGGCTCGCCAGCGTCGACACGACCGACGAGCTCGACCTGCTGCGAGAAGAGCTGGTTGACCGTTTCGGGCCGGCGCCCGAACCGGTGCAAGCGCTGCTGGCGTGTCACCGATTGCGTCTGCTCGCCAAGGAGATGGGCGTCGTCAAGATCGACGCCGGTCCCGAGCGCACGACGCTGCAATTTGCGAAGGAGCCGCCGTTTGATGCGGGCAAGCTGATTTTGCTGGTGCAACGCGACGGGCGCATCCGCTTTGCCGGCCCGGATCGCATTCGCATCGAGCAAGGGGCGCCGATGCTCGAGGAGCGCGTGACACTCGTACGCGATTTTCTTGCACGGCTAAAATGATTGGAACCCAACGCGCGTTGGGACGGGCTCTACGACGCTCACGAGCGCCGCCGAATGAGCGCGGCTAGATTTCCGCAGCAGGTCCACGTCTTCGTTCGCGACTGGCTCTCGTCGAACAACATACTGCTGCGCGGACGCGACGACAACGTCGTCATCGACTCCGGCTATGTAACGCATGTGCCGCTCACGCTGGCGCTGATCGCATCGCGCCAGGGACTTGACGGTGCGGCGCTGACGAGACTCGTCAACACGCATTGCCACTCGGACCATATGGGCGGCAACGCGGCGATCTCGCGCGCGTACGGATGCACGATTGCCGTTCCTGAGAAAGAGGCGCCCCTCATCGATGCGTGGGACACGAAAACTCTGCTGCTCGAATACGCCGATCAGACAGCCGATCGCTTCGTCGTCGACGAAGTGCTGCGTGCCGGTGATACGTACGTCTGGGGCGACCTCGAATGGCGGGCGCTCGGCGCACCGGGACACGACATGGCGGCGCTGGTCTTCTACAACCCCGAGCACAGAATCCTGATTTCCGGCGACGCGCTGTGGGAGAACGGTTACGGCTTGGTGATGCCGCCGGAGATTGATCCCGCCGCGATGCCGGCCACGCGCGCGACGCTCGATATGATCGCTTCGCTCGATGTGCGTAGCGTGATTCCCGGACACGGCGAACCGTTCACCGATTTTGCACCGGCGCTCGAACGTGCGTTCAACCGGACTGCGGCGTTCGAAGCCGATCCGCGGCGCTTCGCCCGTCACGCGCTGAAGGTCCTTTTGACGTTTGCGCTGCTCGATCGCCGCCAGATGCTCTTCGCTGACTTGCCGGCTTACGTCGATCGGATCGGAATCTATCGCGACTTCAACGCGTGCTTTTTTCGACTACCGCCTGCGGCACTTGCGCAAATGTTGTTCGAAAGTCTCGAAAAGGCCGGCGTTGTGAAACGGATGGGCGAGTTCGTGATGCCCGCGTGACGCCCATCACGCGGATGCCGGCGATCAACGCTACGGCGCTACTTCCTTATATCCCTCGACAGGGATCATCAGCTTGATTTCGTCGCTCGGGTTGTTGACGTTGAGACCGTTCGTCATGCCCCAGTCCGAGCGCTTGATCGTCGCCGTCGCCTCGGCACCGCACATCGGCTTCTTGTTGAATGGGTTCTCGCCGCACACGAAGTTCACGACCTTGAAGCTCACTGGTTTGGTGACGCCGATCATCATCAGGTCCCCTTCCACGCCGACGGGGCGGTCACCGTCGAACGTCATCTTGTCCGATTTGAACGTCAGTGTCGGAAATTTTTCGACATTGAAGAAGCGCTCGCCCTTGACGATGGCGTCAAGCCGTGTGTCGAACGTGCGGATCGATGTCGCGTCAATCGTGATGTCGACCGTTCCTTTTTTCTCCGCACGGTCGAGCGTCACCTTGCCGCTGACCTTGCCGAAGTTTCCACGCTGAGGCGACATGCCGATGTGGCGTGTTTCGAACGTCGGTTGAGAATGCACGGGCTCTACAACGAATGACTCTTCAGCAGCAACAGCGGGAAAAGCGATCGCTGCAACGAGGATCCCTAGCAATACGCGAATTGTCACGAGCCTCTCCTCCAGTTCTTGATTAAACACGGCTTCATTTAGGCGGCGCCAGCACCATGTGAACGCGCACCATCACATCGTTTGCGACAGTCTCGGTATCCGCCCACAGTCCCAAGCCGATGCCGTAGTCGAGACGCTTAACGCTGAAGGTCCCATCCGCAACCGCATTGCCGGCGGCATCCCTCTTGAGCGAGATCGGAACAATGGCGTTCTTGGCGACGCCCTTGATCGTCAGCAGGCCCGTGATTTCGAATTTGTCGCCGCCCAAGCTTTTCATCGACGTCGACGAGAAATGGGCGACCGGGAATTTCGCGGTATCGAACCAGAGCGCTCCCTTGATCTCGGACTCCGAATCGTCGCTTTCGAGATCGATGCTCGCGAGATCGATATCGAACTCGGCTTTTGATCGCGCCAGATTGTCGGGCAGGAACACCACGTTGGCGTTCCACTTGCGAAAGCGGCCCTCGAAGTTGACGCCCATCTGCTTTGAGACGAAACGGATGTCGCTCTTGTCGATCAGCACGCCCGCTGCGCCCGCCTGACTCGCATAGGCGAGCAGCAGAAGCGGCAGCATCAATGCGCGCATCAACATCATGATTCGCCCGTTCCCTTCGGTTTGACGATCGGCAGCATTCGGGCCAATACGGTATCCCTATCGCCGAAATGGTGCTTGAGCGAGGCCGCGACATGGACACAGAGCAGCGCGAACAGCGCAAAGTTCAATGTTACGTGAGTAGTCCTCAGCACGGCTGCGAGTGCCTTGTCCTTCGGCACGAGATCAGGAAGCGGGACGAGTCCGAGATAAACCACTTGCACACCGGTCGCAGAACTATAGACCCAACCCGAGATCGGGATGACGATCAAGAGGACATAGAGCAGCGCATGGGCTGTCGCAGCGCTGCGGCGTTGCCAATCCGGCATCGCGACAGGCGGCGGGACCGGACGGTACCAGCGCCACGCGAGCCGCGCGCAGGTGACCAGAAACACCGTAATGCCGATCCATTTGTGCACCAGGAACCATTGAAGCTTCCGCGGCGAAATCGGAAGCGCGACCATCGATAATCCCAGCGACAAGTTGGCGACGATCAACACGGCGGTCAACCAATGCAGCGCGATCGCCGCGCTGCTGTAACGTTCGGTTACATCCTGCAAGGTCGGTTGTCGCACGACACGTTGTAATTGGAGCGCAAACACGCTGTCAAGCCGTTTTGTTCCGCACGGCCGTCGCCTGGTTGGGGACACCGCATCAGCGGGCAAACTCGGCGACAAACGCGCGAACGCCGTCGAGCAACATCTGTACGGCGATCGCGGTCAGCACGAGTCCCATCAACCGTTCGGCGGCAATCATGCCGCGCTCGCCCAAGGCCCGCTGCAGCCGATGCGCGCCCAGCATGACCAATGTCGCGACCAGCATCGCCGCGGTCAACGCAATCACCCACGCGAGCAGCTGCGCAGGATCGCGCGACGCCATCAGCATCACGGTCGCCAGCGCCGAAGGTCCCGCGATCGACGGCACGGCGAGCGGCACGATGAACGGTTCCGCGCCGGGTCGATCGCCGAATACGCCTTCCGGATGGCGAAATACCATTCGCAAGGCAATGAGAAACAGGATGATTCCGCCGGCGATTGCGAGCGACACTTCGGACAGCTGCAGCCAATGCAGGAACAAGCGGCCGCCCAGCATGAATGCGAGCAACACGGCGTACGCAACGAAGCATTCGCGCAGCACGACGCGCAAGCGGCGCTGCGCCGGGACGTTGGCGAGCGTGGCGATGACAATGGGAACGTTGCCGAAGGGATCGATGACCAGCAACAGCAGCACTGCGGCGGAAAATATTTCGGCGATTGGCATTGACGGCTCTAATGAAGCTTGACGCGCGGCTCGAGACGGCGCCGCAAGAATCGCCCGAGCGTGTCGAGCGCGACACGAGCGTAACCGTAAATCGAGATCTGATGCAGTTTGTAGAGCGATGCGTACATGACGCGCGCGATGATTCCTTGAATCACCATGTTGCCGCCGATCAGTCGTCCCATCAGATTGCCGACGGCCGACAGCTCGCCG
>DASPYC010000394.1:0-5690 GCA_035636955.1 Casimicrobiaceae bacterium | reverse complement strand
TGGTCCAGACGAAACGCGCCGCGCGATAGTGGGTCGAATGTCTGTCCAAGAGGAGAAACCCATGACCGACAGTCTGCGCAAAGTCGACTATTTCTACACGTTCGTCCCGAACACCGCGGGCCAGGGGTCGAAGATTCTGGCCGCGCTCGCCGAAGAAGGCGTCAATTTGCTGGCGTTCTCCGGTTTTCCGAGCGGCCGGCGGGCTCAGCTCGATCTCGTTCCCGAGGATTCAGCGGCATTGAAGCGCGCGGCGAAAAAGCTGCAGCTCAAGCTGTCCCCTCGGAAGACGGGGTTTCTCGTGCAAGGTGACGATCGTGTCGGTGCGATGACCGCCACGCTGGACTCGCTTGCCAAGGCGAAAATCAGCGTAACCGCCTGCGACGCCGTTACTGCCGGCGATGGCCGCTTCGCCGCGATCTTCTGGGTCAAGCCCCAATCGGTCGCTAAAGCCGCAAAAGTGCTGGGGGCCCGTTAGCCACGTTTGGCGCGAAAATCGGTACGTTTTCAGCGGGCTAAGCGATTACAAGCTTAAAAGGAGCGGTTCTTTCCAATGCGCTGCCGGCAGCTCTATTGTTCTGGTATGGCAACCGACGGTTCGGCGAAAAAGATTTACGTCATCCACGAGAACGACGCCTGGGTCGAGCCGCTCCGCAATGCGTTTGCCGAGCTGGCGCTGCCCTACGCCGAGTGGTTCATCGATCGAGGGGCGCTTGATCTGGCGGCAACGCCTCCGCAGGGCGTCTTTTACAACCGTATGAGCGCGTCGTCGCATACGCGCGACCATCGTTACGCGGCGGAAATGACCGGCGGCGTGCTGGCGTGGCTCGAAAGTCATGGTCGCCGCGTCATCAACAACGGGCGAGCGCTTCAACTCGAGATCAGCAAGATCGCGCAATACGCCGAGCTTGCGCGTCATGGCATTCGCGTGCCACGCACGATCGCGGCGGTGGGCGCCCAGCATATTGTCGAAGCCGCGCGCGCAATGCCGGGGCACTTCATCACCAAGCACAACCGCGCCGGCAAAGGGCTTGGCGTCAAGCTCTTCGACAATGTCGACGCACTGGCGCGCCATGTCAAAAGCGACGCCTTCGAACCGTCGGTTGACGGCATTACGCTGATTCAGGAGTACATCGAGGCGCCCGAGCCGTTCATCACGCGCGCCGAGTTCGTCGGCGGAGAATTTCTCTACGCGGTGCGGGTCGACACTTCGCTGGGATTCGAGCTATGTCCAGCGGATGTCTGCCAAGTCGGCGATGCGTTCTGTCCGGTTGGCGAGACGGTGCCTGCAGTGAGCGCCGCAGGGCAGTCCCAAGGCGCGAATTGCGCCCCCTCCGGGGGCAGCGCAGCGGCGGAGCCGCGAGCGTGGGGGTCCAGCGCAAGCGCGCCGCGCTTTCGCATCGTGCAGGGCTTCGCGCACCCGATCGTCGAACGCTATCGTCGCTTCCTGGCGGACAACGGCATCGGCATCGCAGGCATCGAATTCATCGTCGACAAGCGCGGCGATCTGTACACCTACGACGTCAATACCAATACCAATTACAACAGCGAAGCCGAGCAAGAGGCCGATCTCTACGGCATGCGCGCGATTGCCCGGTACCTGGGGCGCGAATTGCGCGCACTGGAAGCCATTCGGAAACCGGAAGTCGCACCGGCCTAGCGCTCTCGCCACGCCCTCTTGAATGGCCGCGGGGGCGACCCGACCTATTTGGGAATAGCATGACCGGTGTCAACGTCGCGCGGCCGCCGCGTCGTACGATGTGCATTCAATTTCCAGGAGACTTACATGAATAATGGACGCGAAGTCGTCATCTTGAGCGGAGCGCGCACGGCCATTGGCGATTACGGCGGCAGCCTGAAAGACATCCCGCCGACCGAGCTCGCGGCCAAAGTCGTCAAAGAAGCGGTTGCGCGCGCGAGGATCGACCCCGTCACGATCGGCCAATGCGTTTTCGGCAACGTGATTCATACCGAGGCCAAGGACATGTACCTGTCGCGCGTCGCGGCCATCAACGGCGGCCTGCCGCATGAGGTCGGCGCACTGACGTTGAACCGTCTTTGCGGCAGCGGTCTGCAAGCGATCGTAAGCGCTTCGCAATACATCCTTCTCGGCGATATCGATGCCGCGGTAGCGGGCGGCGCCGAAAGCATGAGCCGCGGCGCTTATGCCAATCTGACGCAGCGCTGGGGCACGCGGATGGGCGACGCGAAGACGATCGACATGATGGTCGGTGCGTTGACCGACCCGTTCGACACGATTCACATGGGAATCACGGCCGAAAACGTCGCCAAGAAATGCGAAATCAGC
This sequence comes from Casimicrobiaceae bacterium, assembly GCA_035636955.1. Taxonomy (GTDB): domain Bacteria; phylum Pseudomonadota; class Gammaproteobacteria; order Burkholderiales; family Casimicrobiaceae; genus VBCG01. The sequence continues at coordinate 3,385 of DASPYC010000394.1, read as the reverse complement.
CGAGAAGCACAGGATGCGTTCGCGGTCGAAAGCCACCGCCGCGCCGCGGCGGCGATTTCGGAAGGCCGCTTCAAGAGCCAGATCCTTCCCATCGAGCTCAAGAGCAAGAAAGGGCCGGTCATTTTCGACACCGACGAGCATGTCCGAACCGACGTGTCGGCCGACAGCATGGCGAAATTGAAAGCGGCTTTCATCAAGGAAAACGGCACCGTCACCGCCGGAAATGCGTCGGGCATCAATGATGCGGCGGCAGCCGTTGTCCTGATGGAACGCGCCGCGGCCGAGAAAAAAGGCCTGAAGCCGATCGCACGGCTCGTTTCGTATGGTCATGCCGGCGTCGATCCCAAACTCATGGGACTCGGTCCGGTGACTGCCGTGAAGCGCGCGCTCGCGAAAGCGAATCTCCAGCTTGGCGACATCGACGTCATCGAGTCGAACGAGGCGTTCGCCGCGCAAGCGCTTGGCGTCAACAAGGAGCTCGGCCTCGATCCCAAAAAGGTCAATCCCAACGGTGGCGGTATCGCCCTCGGCCATCCGATCGGTGCGACGGGGTGCTTGTTGACGATCAAAGCGATGTACGAGCTGCAGCGGACCAACGGACGCTACGCGCTCATCACGATGTGCATCGGCGGCGGCCAGGGCATCGCGGCGGTCATCGAGCGCTTCTGACATTCGGGGCGAGCATCTAGAGCGCCCCGGTATAATCCTTTCGTGCCCGGCATCGGGGTGCCGTAGCGCGACTGGATGAACGACGTACCGCTCGTTGTGCTGATCGCGACGACCTGGACCTACTGGCTCGGCGTGGCGATCATGGTGCTGCGCGTGCGGCGGCGCAATCGCAAGCCCGTGGGCCTCATCCCCGAACAGCGGCTCGAGCGGCTGATGTGGTTGATCTGGGTTCCCTCGGCGGCCGCATGGATGTTCCTTCCGTACGCCGCGCTTAAGCGGGCGGCCGGTCCGTTCGCGTTGCCTGAGTTCGCCGGCGCCGAGCCCTATCAATTTCTGCGTTGGGCGGCGGCCGTGTGCGCCATGGTGTCGTTCCTCGCCATAATCCGGAGCTGGCTGCGAATGGGCGACGATTGGCGGATGGACGTGGGCTCGCGCAAGACGCCATTGATCACCGACGGGCTGTTTCGCTTTATTCGGCATCCGATCTATACGTTCAGCATGGTGCTCGTGGTGTGCTCCGCAGTCGTCGTCCCGACGATACCGATGATTGGGATCGCCGCGATCCTCCTAACGCTATGGAATTTGAAGGCGCGAAACGAGGAGCGGCATTTGTCCGCCGTCCACGGGGAAACGTACCGACGTTATGTCGCGCACACCGGGCGCTTTTTCCCCCGCTTGTCGTCGCGTGACTCGTAGCGCCGTCGCGGCGCCGGTCGTTGCGTTTCTCCTAGCGCTGTTCGTGCTGCCGTCGGCAGCAGGCGCAACGCTGGAGCGAACGCGTCAACTGGAGTCAACGATCGTCGAGCGGGTGCTCGCGCTGTCACCGGACAACATCAGCGAGTCCGATGTCCGCGATACGTTGGCCCACGTCGATGCGCCGCGGATCGTTCTGCTCGAAGGCAGCGTTGCGTTCGTGTCGATGCAACCGTTCGCGGAATTTCTGATTGCGATGGGCTACCCCGAAGAACGGCTGCGCGATCCGCGCAACGGCAACCTGTCGCGGACGAGTTTCGACGACAGCGAGCGTCTTGCCGGCGAGCTCGCCTGGCATTACGAGCGCGAGGGGATGATGCCGATGCTGATCGGTCACAGCCAAGGCGGCATGCTGGTGATTCGAACGCTCTACGAGCTCGCAGGCGATTTCCATCACGCAGTTCCGGTCTTCGACCCGGTCGCCGGGCGAGCGCTCGAGCGCACGACGATCCAAGATCCGCTGACGGGCGCGACTCGGCCGGTCGTCGGTCTCAAAATCGGTTACGCTGCCGCACTGGCGACCGGCAAGCTGGCGCGCGTGTTGCTTGGACAATGGTCGATGCTGCCGCGGCTACGGCTCATTCCGGACACTGTGGAGGACTTTACCGGTTTCGCGATTCCTGGCGACATCATCGCCGGCAGCCTGTTCGGCGATCAATCGTACGAAGCCCACGGCGGCGCCAACGTGCGCAACGTCACGTTGCCCTCGACCTACAGTCACATCGGACTTCCGCTCACGCAACATCTTGCGCAGCAAACGGTTACGCGCGCGTGGATCACCGCGTATCGGCCGGATGCCGCGGAGGAACTGCCAGCCGAACCTGGCGTCGATGCGTCGAACCTCGTTCATGCGGCGGACATCTGGTTCAGCGTGAAGAAGCACTGGTGCATCGAAGCGCAACGCGCGATTCGCGCCCATGAGAGGTAAGCTCAACCTGTTTCAGTCGGCGATGCTGCGCTGGCGCGATCTGCATCCGTACAGCGCAGTCCATGTCGTACAGGTGCGCGATCGGTTCGACCGCGCGCGAGTCGAGTCGGCCATCGCAGATCAGCTTTCCGACGCAGGGCTTACTGGGTTGGTCCTCGATCGTGCACGCAAACGATACGAATACCGCGGCGGACCCGCAACGGTCGAGCTCGAGGTCGTCGCCACCGGCGAAGATGTGCATGCGGCAATTCGAACCGAAATCGAACGCCAGCTGAACCGCCCTTTTCCTCATGACGGCGCCTTCGTCCCGTTCCGCTTTTTTGCGCATGATCAAGGCAGCGAATTCGGTCTTGGGCTCGCCTACGATCATTTCATTGCGGGCGGCGATTCGATCGCTGCGCTGTTGAATGACATCGTCGGCCGCTATTTGGGCGCATCGATTGAGCGCGCGAAGCCGAATCTCTACCCGGCGACATTCCGCCCGATCGTCGTGCGCAATGCCGGTCAGCTGGTGCGTAACGTGCACTGGCTTCCGCGTATCACGGCAAGCTGTCGCCGCGGCATACGGCCGCGCTACGCCGACGACGCCGACGGCTATAACGCGTTCGACTTCGTGACGCTCGCCGCTCCTGCGGTCTCGACGCTGTGTGCAAAAGCGAAGGCGCTCGGTGTAACGTTCAACGATCTGCTGCTCGCAATCATGCTGAAGGCGCTTTCGCGCGACTTGCCGGAGGCGTCACGTATGGGGCGGCGCCGCGAAGTCGCTGTCGCATCGATCGTCAACTTGCGCAGTGAAAGCGGCTACGCAACGCACGAAGCGTTCGGCCAATTCTTGAGCTCGATGCGCGTCTCCCATCCGGCGCCCGATGGGATCACCGTCGAGACGCTCGCGCTGGACATTCATCGCGAGACGACGCGCTTCAAAAGCCGCAAGCTCTTTCTTCAGACATTGCTGGCCATGCAATTCAACGGCATCGTGTGGTGGTTTCTCAATACCGGCCGGCGGCAGCGCTTGTACGCAAAAGCCTATCCGGT
>DASPYC010000393.1:0-2270 GCA_035636955.1 Casimicrobiaceae bacterium | reverse complement strand
TGCCGTGCCGCCGGTGAGCGTCGGTGCGCTCGTCGATTTCGCGGGCGGAAACGGTCGTACGGCGCTTGGCGTTGGTCAGCCAGTCGAATAACCGTGATCGCATTTCGGCAATCACGACATCGTGGCCCGATCGCGCGCCCAGATCGCGAGACTCCGCCGGATCCGCTTCGAGATCGAAGAGCTGCGGGCGCATTCCGCGCCAATGGATGTATTTCCACCGCGACGTCCGTACCATCCACGCGCGGCACTCGTCCACACCGCGTCCGAGCACACGTCGAGCGCGCCGGTAGCTGTAATCGAGCTCGCTGAAGGTTGCAGCGCGCCAATCCGCTGTTCCCAAACCACGCGTCAGCGGCAACAGCGAGCGACCTTCAACACGATGCGACGGCAGTGGAATGCCCAGTGCGTCGAGAATCGTCGGCACGACGTCAACACCTTCGACAAAGCGCAGCTCCGCTTGCCCGCGCGTTGCGTCCGCCTGCGGCGACGGGTCGTACAGGAGAAACGGAATGCGGACGATCTCGTCGTACAAGAGCTCCTTCTCGCCCAGTCCACGATCGCCGAGAAAATCGCCGTGATCGGACGTGAACAGGATCAGCGTATCGTCCATTCGTCCGCTTTCATCGAGCGTCTTCAACACGCGTCCGAGATGATGGTCGATTTGCGCGGTGAGCCCCATATAGGCCGGGCGCACATGGCGCGCGACGTCTTCGCGCGCGAAACTCTTGCATTCGTCGTGCTCGCGATACGCGCGCACGACCGGATGCTCATCGCCGGTACCATCCTGTGCGCCGCGCCGAACCGGACCGACGTCGCGGCCCCGATAAAGCGCATGCCACGGCGCCGGCGCGACGTAGGGCCAATGCGGCTTGACGTACGAGAGATGCAGCACCCAAGGGCGCTCGCCTTGCGCTCGAATCCACGCAAGCGCCCGATCCGTCATGTACGCGGTCTCGGAATGTTCTTCGCGGACGCGAGAAGGCAGGTGGACATTACGCATCTGCCAGCCGGACACGATGCGCTCGCCGTCCTCCATCGCGATCACGTAGTCGCTCCATGGATCGGCGCTTCGATAACCGTTGGCGCGAAGATAATCGGCGTAGCCTGATTCGCGTCCTGGTGGGGTGTGTCCGTCATAGCGGTCGAGTGCAACGAAGCCGCCTTCGCGGAGCAGCGCACCGCGCTCGGAATCGATCTCGATGCCGAAGCGGTCGAGTGCCTCGTTGTCCGGCAGCACATGCGTTTTGCCCGCCAATGTCGCGACGCGTCCTGCCGTACGCAGATAGTCCCCCAGCGTAAGCTCGGCCGCCGACAGCGGAACGCGGTTCCACGTCGCGCCGTGCGAACTTACGTAACGCCCGGTATAGAACGACATCCGCGATGGACCACATACGCCGGATTGCACGTAGGCGTTGTCGAAGCGCACGCCGCGCGCTGCCAGTGCATCGAGGTGCGGCGTGTGGACGCGGCCGCCGTAGCATGAAAGATGATCGCGGCGAAGCTGATCGCACATCACGAACAGCACGTTGCGAGATGCGCCCATCGATCGGTACCTTTTTAAACGATCAGAGCGCGATGCATGAGCACAGCATTTCCGCGATAATGCTCACTTGCAGTGTCCGGGCGGTTCGCTGTCCGGACTCGCACGCCGGCCGGGGTGGCGGAATGGCAGACGCAGCGGACTCAAAATCCGCCGCTGGCAACAGCGTGAGGGTTCGACTCCCTCTCCCGGCACCAACGACTTGCGGCGCGGTCACGCATTCGCCTTCCGCGAAAACCGGGGCGGAAACAGTCCGCACCGCGATCATCACAGCGCCGTCATTTGAAGATGAGCTCCCACACCAGCCGGGGACGCTACGTCCGCGTCACGATGTTGTCAATGCTGGCGAGCCGTGAATGGAACCGTGCGGCCTGACATGGAATGCAGCATGCAATTGAGGCTGTCCGATTTCGATTACGCGCTGCCTGCGGATTTGATCGCACAAGTTCCGGCGCGCGAACGAACGTCAAGTCGGCTCTTGCACGTCGCAGGCGCGTTCGCCGATTTGCATTTTCGCGATTTGCCGGGCCTTATCGCGCCAGGCGACCTCATCGTCTTCAACGATACCCGAGTGATTCGCGCACGGCTTTTCGGCCGCAAGCCCACCGGCGGCCGCGTCGAGGCGCTGATTGAACGGATCGTCGACCGCAACGAGGCGTGGCTGCAGATCAAGGCGAGCCATATGCCAAAGATCGGTTCGTCGATCGAATTTGCCGAGCGCGCGACGGCA
>DASPYC010000392.1:0-2172 GCA_035636955.1 Casimicrobiaceae bacterium | reverse complement strand
AAGGTCAACGCAATGGAAGAGGGCGTCGGGACCGTGTGCTTCTCGACCGGCATGGCGGCGATTGCCGCGGCGATGCTGTCGCTTTTGAAGTCTGGCGACCATGTCGTCTCGAGCCATTTTCTGTTCGGCAACACGAACAGCTTATTCGGTACGCTGTCTGCCCACGGCATGCCGATTACGTTCGTCGATGCAACCGACGTGCGCGCAGTCGAACACGCGTTAACGCCCGAGACGCGACTGGTGTTCGTCGAGACGATCGCCAATCCGCGCACGCAGATCGCCGATCTGGCGCGAATCGGTGAGCTCAGCAAAGCAAAAGGATTGATCTATGTCGTCGACAACACGATGACCTCGCCCTGGCTCTTCGTGCCGAAGCGCGTCGGCGCGACGTTCGCGGTGAACGCGCTCACCAAGTACATCGGCGGACATGGCAACGCGCTCGCCGGCAGCATCACCGACACCGGATTGTTCGACTGGACGCGCTATCCGAACATCCTCGACCACTACAAATCCGCCAAGCCCTCGTTGTGGGGCTTGACACAGATCCGCAAGAAGGGACTCCGCGATTTCGGCGGAACGCTGGCTGCGACCGACGCGCATCACATTGCCGTCGGCGCCGAAACGCTCGCGCTGCGGCTCGGGAAACAATGCGACAACGCGCAGGCGCTCGCCGATTTTCTCGCTGCCGATCGGGGCGTGCGTGCCGTCTACTACCCTGGGCTTGCTGCTCACCCGCAGCATGTGCTTGCGCGCGAATTGTTCCGCGGCTTCGGCGCGCTGTTGTCATTCGAGTTGGCGGAAGGCATTGATACGTTCGATTTCTTGAACAAGCTCCGCGTCGTCGTGTTGTCGTCGAATCTCGGCGACAATCGGACGCTCGCGATTCCGGTTGCCCATACGATTTTCTGGGAAATGGGCGAAAAGCGCCGCGCGGAGATGGGTATCGCCGACTCGTTGATCCGCATTTCGGTTGGCATCGAGGACCGGGACGATTTGCTCGGCGATTTCGCGCAGGCGCTTGCGTGACGGCTCGCTCGAACTCCGGCAAGTGATCATGATCGGCGCTCGCGCATCGCTGACGCGGATGTCGTGTCGATTGTCCTGTCGAGCCACAGCGCGAACGGAATCCATCCGACCCAGCGGATGAGATCGACGATCTCGTCGTCCCATTTCCATCCGTCGATCGGATCGAATGCGATACCGATCCTGTCTTCGATCCAGCCCCAGAACGTCAGCCATACGGCGAGCACCACAATTACGGCGCCCTGCGCACGCTGTCGCGGCGATAGCGAACGCCACATCGGTACCGAGATCAATCCGCCGACGATGACGAAATAGAGCGCGCTCCGCACGATCGGATATTCGGCGAGCCATGGTCTCAACAGGGGTTCGCTGGTGATCATCTTGGCGGCGGTCCACCCGAGCACCGCCGCGCCGAGCCAAAGTATCAGCGGATAGCGTTCGACCCATCTCAACACGAACGTCGATCCGCTGATGACGATCGGGACCGATACGACGAGCCCGATGATGACGAGCAGCATCGAACCTTGTGCCGCGCCGCCGATCGCGAGGACATTGTCGATCCCCATGACGGCATCCGCGACGACGATCGTGCCGATCGCGGCGCGCACAGACCGCTCCGGCTTGATCGAGTGCGCTTCGTGACCATTGTCTTGCGTAAGCTTCCAGCCGATATAGACCAGTGCCAATCCGCCGATCAACAGAAACGCCGGAATCTGCAACAGCCAGACGACGACCGCCGTCAGCAAGATACGCACGACGATGGCGCCGGCGGTTCCCCACAAGACGACGCGGCGCTGCCATTCGCGCGGAACGTTGCGCGCTGCGAGACCGATGACGATCGCATTGTCGCCGGCGAGGACGAGATCGATCACGATAATCGTGGCGAGCGCGGAAAACCACGCCGGCGCGAAAAGCTCAGGTGTCATGGGCAATGGGACCCGGCGAACGCTGCCGCGTTCTGTCTCGAAATCTGGGCGAAGGTGTCACAACATTTTATTTTACGGCTGCGTTCGACCCGTTGTGGCCCGTCGTGCGCTAGAGAAGCAATGGGATGGACCCCTCCTCACCTAAACGGCATCAGCGTGCCAGACTGGAAGTGTCACCGACCAGTCAACAGGGAGAAGGAGTCCACCATGAAGCTTATTCGCG
>DASPYC010000391.1:0-8068 GCA_035636955.1 Casimicrobiaceae bacterium | reverse complement strand
CGCCAAGGTTACGCAGCGCGCGGTGCGCAAGATCGGTCTGCAAGTGTTCCGCCATCTGCATGCGCTGTCGATGCGCTTCCATCTCGCGCGGCAGACGGGCGGTCTCACCCGCGACGTCGAACGCGGTCAGCGCGGCATTTCAACGCTCGTCAGCTTCGCGCTCTTTTCGATCCTGCCGACGCTGGTCGAAATCACGCTTGTTTCCGTCATCCTGATCGCGCGCTACGACTGGACGTTCATGGCAATTGCGGCGGGCGCACTCGGCGTCTACATCGCTTTCACGATCGCGGTCACCGAATGGCGGACGCATTTCCGGCGCGAGATGAACGAGCTCGACTCGAAGGCGAACACGCGCGCGATCGACAGCCTGCTCAACTACGAAACGGTCAAGTACTTCGGCAACGAAGAGTGGGAGGCCCAGCGTTACGACCAGAGCCTGCAGCGCTGGGAGAAGGCGGCCGTGAAAAGCCAGACGTCGCTCTCCGCGCTCAACATCGGGCAGAGCGCGATCATTGCCATCGCAGTGACACTGATCATGTGGCGGGCGACCGCCGGCGTCGTCGCCGGCAACATGACGATCGGCGACCTCGTGTTGGTGAACGGCTTCATGCTGCAGCTTTATGTGCCGCTCAACTTCCTCGGCGTCATCTATCGCGAGATCAAGCAGGCGATGGCCGACATGGAGCGCCTGTTCAACTTGATCAACGAGCACGCGGAAATCATCGATTCGCCCGGCGCGACGCCGCTTGTCGTGCGCGGCGCCGAAGTGCGCTTCGAGCACGTCGATTTTTTCTACGAACCTGCGCGGCAGATTCTGTTCGACGTGTCGTTCACGATTCCGGCCGGGCACAACATCGCCGTGGTCGGGCCCTCCGGATCCGGCAAGTCGACGCTCGGCCGGCTGCTGTATCGGTTCTACGACGTCGCTTCAGGCCGCATCCTGATCGATGGACAGGATTTGCGCACTGTCCAGCAGCGAACGCTCCGCGCGGCGATCGGCATCGTGCCGCAGGACACCGTGCTTTTCAACGACACGATCGAATACAACATCGCGTACGGCCGTCCCGGCGCGACCAAAGACGAAATTGTCGCAGCGGCGAAGCTCGGCCAGATTCATGACTTCATCGTCAGCCTTCCGAAGGGCTATGAAACGCAAGTCGGGGAGCGCGGGCTCAAGCTCTCGGGCGGCGAAAAGCAGCGCGTCGCGATCGCGCGCGCTATTCTCAAGCAGCCGGCGATCCTGATCTTCGACGAAGCGACTTCTGCGCTCGATTCAAAGTCCGAGAAGGCGATCCAAGCGGAGCTGAAGCAGATCGCGCGTAACCGTACGACGTTGACGATTGCCCATCGGCTGTCGACGATCGTCGATTCAGACGTGATTCTGGTACTCGAACGCGGCCGCATCGTCGAGCGCGGCACGCATGTTGCTCTTCTTGCGAGCGGCGGTGTCTACGCCAGGATGTGGCGACTGCAACAGGACGAGGAACGGAACGTGGCGGATGCTTCGCCGGCGTCGTTGGAGAGGCCGGTTGTTGAAGTCGCCGGAACGCAACGTACTTCGGCCGCACCGGAGGCGGAGGCCGAAGCCGTGCTGCGTTCGTCGACGTAAGTAGTTGATTCTACGTTTGGATTGACGATACTCTGCTGATATGCGATAAGGCCGGCTGAAAAAACCTTCTGAACCCGTCTAATGAATCGGCTGCTAATCCTTGTCTTTGCGTGCGGACTTTCCGCACATGCGCTCTGCACTTCGCTCGAGCCCGATCCCGCCAAGCTGCGGGTCATGTCTGCGAACGCGCTGGTGTTCGACGCCGCCGCCCAGCGTCCGATTTACGCCAAAGCCGCCGATGAAGTCACCCCGATTGCGTCGCTGACCAAGTTGATGACAGCGATAGTCGTGCTCGATGCGGGCCAGCCCGATGACGAGGTGATCGCCATCCAGAACGAGGACTTCGACTTCCTGAAGGGTAGTCGCTCCCGCCTGCGGATGGGAACGATGCTGCCGCGGCGCGAACTGCTGCGACTTGCGCTCATGTCATCCGAGAATCGCGCGGCGTCGTCGCTCGCCCGCCACTATCCCGGCGGAACGCCTGCATTCGTCGCCACGATGAATGCGAAGGCCGCCGCCTTGCAAATGACGAATACGCACTACGTCGATGCCACCGGTTTGTCGGCGGACAACGTTTCGACTGCCAACGATCTCGCGCGCCTGGTGCAGGCAGCCGCGACCTACCCGCTGATTCGCGAGTTCTCGACGACGCCTGCCCATTTTGTCGAGGTGCAGCCGACCGGCAAATGGCTGACATTCAACAACTCGAACGCGCTCGTCAAGAGCCAGGCGTGGGACATCCAGCTGCAAAAGACCGGCTACATCCGCGAGGCCGGCCGGTGCCTCGTGATGCTGACGACGATTGCCGCGCGGCCGGTCGTCATCGTCCTGCTCGATTCGAATGGTAAGTACACGCGGTTGGGCGATGCCCAGCGCGTCAAGCATTGGCTCGAGACAGGCGAAGCATCGGTACCCGTTTCCGGCGCAGCGTCGCAGCGCTATCACGGCTCGTTCCCTCCGCGACGACGGGACGCGGTGAGAATCACGTTTTCTCCGCATGCCACGCGAGGGGGCGTCTACGCCGTCAAGCTGACGCAGCCGAAGCGCCAGACCAAGTCGGCGAAGCATCGCGTCTGACGGCGGCATGCGCGAACGACGCGAATCAATGCGCGGCGCGGCGATGTTGCTCGAACAATTCCTTGGCATGCGCGCGCGTTTTGACCGTGATCTCGGTGCCCGACAGCATGCGGGCGAGCTCGTCGACGCGTTCGGCGGATTTCAGCCGGTCGAGTGTCGTCGCGATCGCTGCGCCGTTGCCGATCTTCGCAACACGAAAGTGATGATCGGCGTGCGCAGCGACTTGCGCGAGATGCGTGACACAGAGCACTTGGCGGCGCACACCCAACGCCTGCAATTGGCGTCCGACGGTGGCCGCAACGGCGCCGCCAATGCCGGTGTCGACTTCGTCAAAAATCAATGTCGGCACTTGGCCGACTTCGCTCGTCACTACCTGGATCGCCAGAGCAATTCGCGAAAGCTCGCCGCCAGACGCCACGCGCGTGAGGGGTCCAAGCGTTTGCTTCGGATGGCTCGCGACGCGGAGCTCGACGTGTTCGAGTCCATAGCTCGCCGGCGATGTTTCGGGTATGAGCGCGACTTCGAGCCGCCCGCCCGCCATGGCGAGATCCTGCATCGCTTCGGTGACGCGATGCGCGAGCTCGTTGGCGGCAAAGCGACGCTTGGCCGAGAGAGGCTCCGCCAGTCTGCGGTAGCGCTCCTCGGCGTCCGCGGCGCGTCGCGCGAGCGTTGTCTCGTCGGCCGCCTCCGCGAGCATCAATAAACGTGCGTCGGTTTCGGCGAGCAAAGCCGGCAGCGCATCGGGCCGTACGCGATGCTTGCGCGCCGTATCGTGGATCGCCGCGAGACGCGCTTCGACGCGCTGCAACTCTCGAGGATCGAGGTCGAGGCGACGGCGATAGTCCCGGAGCGCGCGGGCCGCTTCGTTCAACTGAATCGACGCTGGTTCGACGAGCGCGATGATTTCGCGTAACGCGCAATCGTGCGCTGCGCTCGTTTCCAACCGATGTAGCAGTTGCGAAAGACGCACAACGAGCGCGTCGTCGCCGTCGGCCAAGATTTCCGAGCTCTGCGCTGCAGTCTCGAGAAGGCCCGCGGCGTTCGCGAGTCGCGACTGCGCTGCCGACAATTCGGTCCATTCCGATTCAGTCACCCCGAGCGCCGCGAGCTCCCGGCGGCGTGCTTCGAGAAACTCGCGCTCGGACGCCGACGCCTTCGCGGCACTCGCCGCGGTTTCGTGCTTTTCGACTGCGGCGCGCCAAGCGCGCCAGCTTTCACCGACCTCGCGCGTCAATGCGGTGAAGCCGCCGAAAGCATCGAGCAGCGTTCGCTGCGCATCGGCCGAGGCCAGCGCCTGATGCGCATTCTGGCCATGGAGATCGACCAGCCGCTCGCCGAGTTCGGCAAGCTGCGCGAGCGTTGCCGGGCGACCATTGATCCACGCGCGGCTTCGTCCCTGCGCATCGATCACGCGGCGCAGCAGCACGTCGTTGTCGGACGCGAGCTCCTGGTCCGAAAGCCAGGCGGCCGCAGCAGGCGCGTCGCCCAGATCGAATTCAGCGGCGAATTCGGCGCGTTCCGCACCGGGACGCAATTGCCGCGATTCGAAGCGATCGCCGAGCAGCAAGGCGAGCGCGTCGAGAAGAATCGATTTTCCCGCGCCTGTTTCGCCGGTCAGCACGGAGAAGCCGTCCTCGAATTCGACGTCGAGCGCTTCGACCACGACGAAATTGCGGATCGAGAGGAGGCGCAGCATTCTTTAAGCCTACAAGACCTGGCCGCGAATGCGCTCCGGCGTTTCGCTCCAGTGCAATTTTTCGCGCAACATCGCGAAATAGTCGTGATCGTGCGGATGCAGGAAGCGCGCGCGATGCTCGGCGCGCCGAAGCGTTACGCGATCGCCTTCCGTCAAGCCGAAGTGCGCCTGTCCGTCGCAGTGCACCGATGCGTCGCGGCCGTGGCTGATCGCGATGGCGATAAGCGAGCTGTCCGGAATAGCGATCGGCCGATGCGTCAGCGCGTGCGGTGCGACCGGCACCAGCGCAAACGCCGGAATTTGCGGTGCGAGGATCGGACCTCCGGCGGAAAGCGCGTATGCCGTCGACCCGGTGGGCGTGGTGACGATGACGCCATCGGCGCGCATCGAGTAGACGAAGCGGCCGTCGATTTCAACGGCACATTCGATCATCGTACCGAGAGCACCGCGGTTGACGACGACGTCGTTCAGCGCCAGCGCGTGCTCGCGCGAGCCGTCGGCACGTTCGACGGTGGCGGCGATCAACGTGCGGCGTTCCTCGACATAACGGCCATCGAGCATCGCGCCAAGCGCGCTCTCCATCCGTGCGAGAGGGATGTCCGTCAGGAAACCAAGGCGGCCTTGATTGACGCCGATCAGCGGGACATCGTGCGGCGCAAGCTGACGGGCGAACGAAAGCATTGTTCCGTCACCGCCGAGCACAATCGCAAGATCCGCGGTGGCGCCGAGCGCGGAGGCGTCCACCGCGGGCAGACCGGGCTGCATCGCAACCGCAGCGGTCTCCGCCTCGAGCGCGACCGCGTGGCGGCGCTCGGCCAGAAAGCGCGCAAGCCGGACGAGCGGTTCGGCGAGCGCCGGACTGCCGGGACGCCCGACCAAAACAATCCGGGGAAAACGCGCGGGGACTGGCGCTGTCATGGGCCGATTAAACCATAGGCGGATGCGCCGCTCCGCCAGGCCGTTCGGATGAATTCGCGACGAAATTGCGTTGTCGTAGGACTGCCACGGTAAGATAACCGTCGCGTAGCGGGAATGACGACCATGCTGGATGCCCGAGCCCAACATTTGCTGAAAACGCTGATCGAGCGCTACATCGCCGAAGGTCAGCCGGTGGGCTCGCGCGTGCTTTCCCGGCATTCGGGACTCGAGCTTTCGCCCGCCACGATCCGCAACGTGATGGCCGACCTGGAAGACATGGGTCTGATCGCCAGTCCGCACACCTCCGCAGGCAGGATGCCCACGCCGCGGGGCTATCGGTTTTTCGTCGACTCGCTGATGGTCGTGAAGCCGCTCGAGCAAGGCGAGATCGAGCGGCTCGAAGGCGAGTTCGACGGCGATCGCCCGCAACAGCTCGTCAATGCGGCGGCGTCGCTGCTGTCCCAGCTCACGCAATTTGCCGGCGTGGTGATGACGCCCAGGCGGCGCGAAGCGGCGTTTCGCCATCTCGAGTTCCTGCGGTTGTCCGAGCACCGTGTATTGCTGATCGTCGTGACGCCCGAGGGCGACGTGCAGAATCGCATCCTGCACACCGATCGCTCGTATACGTCGGCGCAGCTGATCGAGGCGACCAATTTCTTCAACCAGAATTTCGCCGGACACTCGTTCGCCGTGATCCGCGATCGTCTCGCGGCCGAGCTGTCGGCGCTGCGCGCGGATATCGCAGGTCTGATGCAGGTCGCGATCGAGGTCGGCGAAGGTGCGCTTCAGGAAGGCGATTCGCTGGTCGTCACGGGTGAGCGCAATCTGCTCAACGCGGAGGACCTTGCGTCAAATATGGACCGGCTACGGCAGCTGTTCGATCTGTTCGAGCAGAAGACGTCGCTGCTGCATCTGCTCGACGAATCGCAAAAAGCCCAGGGCGTGCAAATATATATCGGTGGCGAATCGGGCCTTGTGCCGCTCGACGAATGCAGCGTCGTGACGGCACCGTATGAAGTCGGCGGCCAGGTGATGGGCACGCTGGGCGTCATCGGTCCGACGCGGATGGCCTACGAGCGCGTGATACCGATCGTGGACGTGACGGCAAAGCTCTTGTCCAACGCATTGTCGCGCGAGCGGGTCGACGATTGACCTCGGCTGTGCTGCAATGAGCGCCGCCGGGCCGTCCCAAGGCGCGAATTACTCCCCCTCTGGGGGCAGCGCAGCGGCGCTAGCCGCAAGCGTGGGGGTCCAACATCCAAACGCGCAACTGATCGAATCGTTCTACCACGCGTTCGCGCGCCGGGACGGCCGTGCAATGGCCGCGTGCTATGGACCCAATGCAACGTTCGCCGACCCGGTGTTCGATCTCCGCGGCGCAGAGATCGGCGCGATGTGGACGATGCTATGCGAGCGTGGCGCCGATTTGCGCGTCGAATCCCGCGACATCGCTGCGGACGACCATGCAGGACGCGCCCATTGGGAGGCGTGGTACACGTTCAGCGCGAGCGGGCGTCCGGTGCACAACGAGATCGATGCCGCATTCACTTTTTCGGAAGGCATGATCGCGTCGCATCGCGACGTGTTCGATCTCTGGCGCTGGAGCCGCATGGCGCTGGGCAGGAAGGGGGTCCTCCTCGGCTGGACGCCGCTCGTCCGCAAGGCGATTCGCAAGCAGGCCCGCAAGAGTCTCGACGCGTGGATCGCCCGCACCGCGGAGCGCGCGTAGCCTAAGCGACGGACGACGCGTGGCGACCGTACCGAAGCCGCAAGTAATCGTCCATTGCCGTGCTTGCGCTGCTCCTTTGGCCGGCCCTTTTTGCCAGAACTGCGGTCAGCCAAGCGCGTCGGCTCTCGGCGGCATTCAATACTTGTGTTTCATCTATCTTTTTCTGAGCGCCGCATTGGCTGCCGCGCGCGCTATCGGAATAAATCCCTTCGGCCTTTCGCCGATGCAAATGGTGATCGTTGTCGTTGGGCTTGCTTATGCGACGCTGACTCAGCGCCGAATCTACGCCGAACGCTGGACGCCAGCGGCACTGAAGAGCGTCGTCGTCGTCGTGGCTGGTGCGGTGGTGCACAATCTCATGCTCATCATGGCGCTGGTCATTGCGCTTTTCGTGACTTGATCGATGCCCCGTTATCGTCCCGAACCGCCATTCGCACACGACCGCGTGCCGAAGATCGGCGTATTGCTCGTCAATCTCGGCACTCCGGATGCGCCCACGCCAGCCGCCGTTCGGCGTTATCTCGCCGAATTTCTGTCGGATCCGCGCGTCGTCGAGATCCCGCGCTTGGCTTGGACGCCGCTTTTGCACGGCGTCGTGTTGCGCACACGGCCGTCGCGGTCGGCGGCCAAATACGCGGCGATATGGACCAACGACGGTTCGCCGCTGCTCGTGCACAGCGTCAAGCAGAAGGTATTGCTGAGCGGTTATCTCGGACAGCGCATCAAGGACGAGGGGCTGCCTTCCGATTTGTGCGCGGTGGAGCTCGGCATGCGCTACGGGCAACCGTCGATTGCCGCCGGCCTCGGCAAACTTCGCGCGGCCGATTGCGAGAAGATTCTTGTACTGCCGCTTTATCCGCAATACGCGGCAAGCACAACCGCGTCGACGTTCGATGAGGTGAGCGCGTATTTTGGCGCCGCCCGCCGCGTGCCGGCCTTGCGCTTCGTCGAGACGTTTCACGACGATGCCGGCTACATCCGAGCGCTCGCCCGCAGCGTGAACGACTATTGGCAAAAGTACGGACGGCCGGATCGCCTT
>DASPYC010000390.1:0-6678 GCA_035636955.1 Casimicrobiaceae bacterium | reverse complement strand
CTTATTGTGATCCGCGCCCACCGCTTCGGCGCACGCATTCGAACAGCGCGACGGCCGCGGCGGCCGCCGCGTTGAGCGATTCCATGCCGCCAGGCATCGGAATCGTCACTTCGATGTCCGCTTGCGCGCAAAGCGCGTCTGAGAGTCCGGCGCCTTCATTCCCAACCGAAAGCGCGAGCGGCCAGCCGATGTCGCTGTCGTAGAGGTTTCGTCCGTCACGCGCGACCAGTGCGACGACGTGGCCGCCGCCGGCGCGAAACGCCGCGCTCCACGCGCAAAGATCGACGTCTTCGACGATTGTCGTCAGAAAGTGGGCGCCCTGCCCCGCGCGGAGCGACTTCGGCGACCACGCGAATGCACACTGTTTCGAGAGCAGAACCTGCGTGACGCCGGCAGCTGCCGCCGTGCGCAGCATCGTGCCGACGTTTCCCGGATCCTGGATATCTTCGAGCAACAGGCAAAACCGCCCTGGCTTCGGCGGGGTCGATGCCGGCGTGCGCACGACGGCCAGCACGCCGATATCCGCCGGCAAAGCGGCAATAGTGGAGAACATGCGCCGCGACACGACGAGCACATCGAGTGGCGGAACGCGTTGCACGAGTGTGGCTACGCGCGGATCGGCGAGTGCATCTTCGACGACCAGCAGTGTTTCGGGCGCGCCGATTCGATCGCAATAGACGGCGACCAAATGCTCCCCTTCGAGTACGCAACGGCCGCTTTTGCGCCGCTCGCGCGAAGACTCGACGAGACGAGCCGCTTCCCTGAAGCGCGGATTCTGCGGCGAGCTGACGCGCGGCATCGGAGCGCGGCGCGCGAATAACGCGGCTTAGTGCGTCGCTTTGGTTGGCTTGGGGGAAGTCGCCTTCGCGGCCGCGCCGTTGTTTTGAAGCTGAAACAGGACTTCGTCGTGCTTGATCATGCCGAGCTCGCCGCGAGCGCGCTCCTCGATCGCCTCCGACCCGGTCTTCAAGTCGCGTACGTCGGCATCGAGTGCTTCGTTACGCGACTTGAGCTTGGCATTCGCTTCGCGTTGCTGCGCAAGCTGGCGATCGTATTCGCGTACCTGTAACCAGCCGCCCCTCCCGAGCCACATCGGATATTGCAGAGCGACGATCAACGCAATCAAGATGTAGGCGAGGATGCGCACGGGGATCAGAGGGATCAGCGTAAGTTAAAAAACGCGGCGCGACCCGCGTAGCGAGCGGCGTCGCCCAGATCTTCTTCGATGCGCAGCAATTGGTTGTACTTGGCGACGCGATCGGAACGTGACAATGAACCGGTCTTGATCTGACCGGCGTTAGTCCCGACCGCAATGTCGGCGATCATCGAATCCTCGGTTTCGCCGGAGCGATGCGATACGACGGCCGTATAGCCGGCGCGGTTGGCCATCGTGATCGCCGCGAAGGTTTCCGACAGTGTTCCGATCTGGTTGATCTTCACCAGGATCGAGTTGGCAACGCGACGCGCAATGCCCTGCTTCAATATCTTGGTGTTGGTGACGAACACGTCGTCGCCAACGAGCTGGACCTTTTTGCCGAGCCGCTCGGTCAGATGAATCCAGCCGTCCCAATCGTCTTCCGACATCGCATCTTCGATGCTGATGATCGGATACTTGTCGACCCAGCCTGCCAGCATGTCGGTGAATTGCTCCGAAGTAAGCGCGCGGTTTTCCGCGTCCAGCCGATAACGATCCTCCTTGTAGAATTCGCTCGCCGCGCAGTCGAGGCCCAACGCAATGTCCGTGCCGGGCGTGTAACCCGCCTTGTCGATTGCCTCGACTAGCAACTGCAGCGCCGACTCGTTCGACGGCAAATCGGGCGCGAAGCCGCCTTCGTCCCCCACCGTTGTCGGCATGCCGCGTTCGTCGATCAGTTTTTTCAGACGATGAAACACTTCGGCGCCATAGCGGAGCGCCTCGCCAAATGTCGGTGCGCCCAGCGGAATGATCATGAACTCCTGTAAATCGATCTTGTTGTTCGCGTGCGCGCCGCCGTTGATGACGTTCATCTGCGGAACCGGCAGCTGCATTTCGCCCGCACCGCCCAAGTAGCGATACAGCGGCAGCGACGATTCTTCAGCGCCCGCCTTCGCGACCGCGCATGAAACGGCGAGGATGGCGTTGGCGCCCAGTCGTCCTTTGTTGTCCGAGCCGTCGAGCTCGATCAACGTGCGATCGATCAAGCTCTGCTCGGTGGCATCCAAACCGAGAATCGCCTCGCAGATCTCGGTATTGACGTTCTGGACGGCCTTTGTGACACCTTTGCCGAGGTAGCGGGCCGGATCGCCATCGCGCAATTCGATCGCTTCCTTGGAACCGGTCGACGCGCCCGACGGCACGGCGGCGCGCCCCAAGACGCCGGATTCGAGGATGACGTCGGCTTCAATGGTCGGGTTGCCGCGCGAATCGAGAATCTCGCGCGCGATGACGTCGACGATTGCACTCATAAAAGGACCCCCACGCTTGCTGCATTCGCCGCTGCGCTGCCCCCAAAGGGGGAGTAATTCGTGCCTTGGGACGGCCCTGCGGCACTCATGTCTATCTATTCCTTAAGTCATTTCGGTTTCTGCGAAGCCGACGCGCTTGACCGTCATATCGAGCGAACGCAACATCTCAAGCAGTGCGCGCATCTTTGCCAGCGGCCAAGAGTTGGGGCCGTCCGACAGCGCTCGGTCAGGATCGGGATGCGTTTCCATGAACAATCCGGCGACACCGACGGCGATCGCGGCGCGCGCCAGTACCGGCACGAACTCGCGTTGACCACCCGACGATGTCCCTTTGCCGCCCGGAAGCTGCACCGAGTGCGTCGCATCGAACACAACGGGGCAGTCGGTGTCGCGCATGATCGCCAGTGCGCGCATGTCGGTGACGAGATTGTGATAGCCGAACGAAACGCCGCGCTCACAAACGAGAATGTTGTCAGCGCCGCTCGCATCGCGCGCTTTCGCGACGACCTGCTTCATGTCCTCGGGTGCGAGAAACTGACCCTTCTTGATGTTGACCGGCTTGCCCGCCGACGCGACCGCCTGGATGAAATCCGTTTGGCGGCAGAGAAATGCCGGCGTCTGCAGCACGTCGACCACCCCCGCAACGGCCGGGATTTCATCGATCGTGTGAACGTCGGTCAGGACTGGAACCTCGACGTGATGCTTGACGTCGGCCAGGACGCGCAGCCCTTCGTCCATTCCAGGACCGCGATACGACGCGTGTGAGCTGCGATTTGCCTTGTCGTAGGACGACTTGAAGATAAACGGTATCTCGAGATCGGCGCAGATCGTTTTGAGCTCGCCCGCGACGTCGACTTGCAGTTGACGCGACTCGACGACGCATGGACCCGCAATCAGGAAGAACGGGCGATCGAGACCGACGTCGTAGCCGCAGAGTTTCACTCAGGAGCCTCGCCCTTAGTCCGACGCGATGAGCTCGGCAAGCGCTCCTTCCTTCGCGCTCGGACTGCGTCGCTTGCGATCCAACGCCGCGCGGATGAATCCCACGAACAGCGGATGTCCGCGGCGCGGATTCGACGTGAACTCGGGGTGGAACTGACAGCCGAAGAACCACGGATGCTGCGGTAATTCCACCATCTCGCACAAATCGCCCGCCGCCGCACTTTTCGCCCATGCGCTGACCGTGAGCCCCGCTGCCTGCAAGCGCGGCAAGTAATGATTGTTGACTTCGTAGCGATGGCGATGGCGCTCGGCAACACGCGTCGACCCGTAGATGCGATAGGCGAGCGTTCCCGGCACGACGTCGCACGGCTGTGCACCGAGACGCATCGTCCCGCCGAGATCGGACGCGACGCTGCGGCGCTCGATCGTTCCGTCATGGTTCTGCCATTCGGTAATGAGCGCGACGACCGGATGCGGGGTATCGGCATCGAACTCGGTGCTGTTGGCGTTCGCAAGACCCGCCATGTGGCGGGCAAATTCGATAACAGCCAGCTGCATGCCGAGACAAATGCCGAGATAGGGAATGGCGTTCTCGCGCGCGAAACGAATCGCGGCGATCTTTCCCTCGACGCCACGCTTGCCGAATCCGCCCGGCACGAGGATCGCGTCCATTCCGCGCAGTGCGTCGATGCCTTCGCGCTCGATCGCTTCGGAATCGACATAGTGGATGCAGACCTTCGAACGCGTGTGGATGCCCGCGTGAATCAGCGCTTCGGACAGTGACTTGTACGACTCGGTGAGATCGACGTACTTGCCGACCATCGCGATGTTCACCGTCTGCTCGGGATGCTCGAGCGCGTCGGTCAGGCGCCGCCAATTCGCGAGGTCCGCGGGCGGTGGATCGATCTCGAGTTTCTTGCACACGATGACGTCGAGACCTTCCGCGGAAAGCGCCGCCGGTATCTTGTAGATCGAGTCGGTATCGAGCGCCGGAATCACGGCTTCCGGCGGCACATTGGTGAAGAGCGCGATCTTGCGCCGATCGCCGTCGGGAATCGGCCGGTCGGCACGGCACAGCACAACGTCAGGCTGAATCCCGATCTCGCGGAGCTCTTTCACCGAATGCTGCGTCGGCTTGGTCTTCATTTCGCCCGCCGTCGGAATGTACGGCACGAGCGTCAGATGGATGTAGCAAACGTTGTCGCGCCCGAGCGTGATGCCCATCTGGCGAATCGCTTCGAGAAACGGCAGCGATTCGATGTCGCCGACGGTTCCGCCGACTTCCACGACGCAGACTTCCGCGTCGGCGCCGTTGATCTGGGCAGCATTCTGAATCCACGCCTTGATTTCGTCGGTGATATGCGGGATGACCTGCACAGTCCCACCGAGGTAGTCGCCGCGGCGCTCCTTGCGGATCACGCTTTCGTAGATCTGGCCCGTCGTGAAATTGTTGCGCTTCCCCATCTTGACGTCGGTGAAGCGCTCGTAGTGGCCGAGGTCGAGATCGGTCTCGGCGCCGTCGTCGGTGACGAAAACTTCGCCGTGCTGGAACGGCGACATCGTCCCGGGATCGACGTTGATATAGGGATCGAGCTTGAGATTGGTGACGCGGACGCCGCGCGAGGTCAGGATCGCGGCCAGCGACGCGGCGGCGATGCCTTTCCCGAGCGAGGAAACGACGCCGCCGGTCACGAAGACAAACTTGGTCATTCGGAGATCCCGGAAATTACGTATTTTACCGGAACAACCTCGATTGGGCCAACGTGACGGCGTGCGTGATGGCCGCTATAGTTGTAGTCCAGCCTTCATCCTTGCGCGCGTGGCATCGCGACCCAGTAGTGCGAGCACCGCGTCGATCGCCGGCGTCTCCCGCGTGCCGGTCACGATCATCCGCAGCGCCATCATGATTTGCGGCGGCTTCAAACCGTGTCGAGACGCGGCGCTTTTGAGTGCGCTGCCAATCGCTTCGCGCGACCAAGGCAACATCCCGAACGCTTCATAAAGCTCGACCAATGCAGGGCGATTGCTCGCTGTGACGAATTCAGCGAGTTTCTCGGCGGGCACGTGCAGCGTGGCGTAGAAGTAATGCGCCGCATCCGCCATTTCAACCAGCGTCGGTGTGCGATCGCGAAGCAGCGCGGCTGTTTCTGCAACCGGCGGACCGTTCGCTGGATTGAGGCCCGCGCGCTCGAAAAATGCCTGTAGTCGCCGGCCCAAATCGTCGGGAGCGAGACGCTTCAAGTGCTCGTGATTGAGCCAGCGCAGCTTGTCCGCGTCGAAGCGCGCGGGCGCGGGATTAACGTGGGCGATGTCAAACCATGCAACGAGTTCGTCTCGCGTGAACACCTCGTCATCGCCATGCGCCCAGCCGAGGCGCGCGAGAAAATTGACCAGTGCTTCGGGCAGGAAGCCTTCTTCGGCGTATTGCATCACGCTGACCGCGCCGTGCCGCTTGGAAAGCTTGTGGCCATCGTCTCCCAGCACCGTCGGCAAGTGGGCATACGCCGGCACCGCGGCGCCGAGCGCGCGAATCATGTTGATCTGGCGCGGCGTGTTGTTCACGTGATCGTCGCCGCGAACGACGTGCGTGATCCGCATGTCGAGATCGTCGACGACGACGCAGAAGTTGTACGTCGGGGTGCCGTCGGAGCGCGCGATGATGAGGTCGTCTAGCTCGGCGTTGGCGATCTCGATCGTTCCCTTGACGGCGTCGTCCCAGATCACGCTGCCGTTATCAGGATTGCGAAAGCGCACAACGGGCTTGACGCCGGCCGGCGGCGAGAGGCTCTTCGCGGCAACATTTTCGGGACGCCAGCGGCCGTCGTAACGCGGCTTTTCGCCGCGCGCCATCTGCGCCGCACGCAATGCTTCCAATTCTTGGGGCGACGTGTAGCAGTGGTACGCGAGACCGCGCGCCAGCATTTCGTCGATCACAGCACCATAACGGTCCATCCGCTGCATCTGGAAGAACGGTCCCTCGTCGTAGTCGAGGCCGAGCCAGCTCATTGCGTCGAAGATGGCCTGCACCGCTTCTTGTGTCGAACGCTCGACGTCAGTGTCCTCGATGCGCAGGATGAACGTGCCGCGATGACGGCGCGCAAATGCCCAGGCGAAGAGCGCCGTGCGCGCGCTCCCGAGATGAAGGAAGCCCGTGGGGCTGGGCGCGAAGCGGGTGCGAACGGTCATCAGGCCTGCCAGCGCAGGTCGAGCGTCGACGGCAGCGATGGATTCGGCGGTTCGGGATGGACGGTGACCGGCCCCGGCGAATGCCCGTGCGCCCAAAACCGCGCG
>DASPYC010000389.1:0-20642 GCA_035636955.1 Casimicrobiaceae bacterium | reverse complement strand
TCGCCGGAGGGACCCGCTTTCGCCGGCACCCACGTATCGAGCATTCCATCGCCATCGCGATCAATCCCGTATTGGAGTTTCAAGTTGACGACGTTGGAGGCGAGCGGATTGGGCACATCGCCGCCCAGAAGATCCGTCGTGCGTAGCACTCCGGTCGTGACGTCGTAGCGAATGATTTGCGCGGCCTTCGCTGGACCGAGATTGAGGAGCCACGCTGACACTGGAAAGGCGGTCGTCAAAGGCGCATGCGCGATTTCAACGACACCCGTCGCTGGGACATCGAGACCGGTCACGTCGGTTGCCGCACAGTCGCCGTTTCGGCCGACAGCAATCACGCGATCGCCGATAGCGAACCCGTACGGCGACTGAACCAAGAAATTCCCCCCTGCCGCCGCATCGGCAGCGAAGGGCACAGCCGCTCCGATGGCAGTCGAGACGCCGTAGCGAATGACCACATTGTCGGCGATATCGTCGCGCCCGCCATCGGTGATGAGAATCGCCACGGGGCGCAGCGAGTCCACAATGCTTGCCGATGCCCGACAGCTTGACATCGCTTTAGCGGCGGCCGCGAACCCGCTGCCCGCATTGGCGATGTCGAAGGCGAGGCGCGACAGGATGAAAAGCCCGGTCTGCTGCGCGTCCCCGGCGGATTGCGCATCTTGGCGAAACTTATCCGACCTGGCGACCACGACGTAAATGATGAGCAAAGCAAAAAGCGCGACCGTAACGCCCACCATCACGTCGACGAGACCTGCGCCCGATTCCCGAGGACCGGCTTGGCGTTTCATCGTTGGAATCAATTGGCGGCGATCACAGTGCTGGCCGCATAGCGATGTGCCGTGAGATCGCCGGGCGTTTGCCAAAATACGCTGAGCGACACCTGTCGACTTGTCGTCGTCGGACCGTCGATGATTTGTACGGCCGGCACGTTTTGGACATCGTTGACACCTGGCAACCGTTTGGCCTGACCGAGCAATGCAGACCAATCGGCCGCACTCGTCGTAGGATCGAAACGCGAAGCCAACGTCGCCGGATCACTGGCACGCATCGAAGCAATCGTTGCCTGCACGAGCTCTGCGGCATTAGCCCGATATTGGGCTTCATTGAAGTGGCGGGCGGCGCGGGCCTGCAGCCCTGCCATCGCCATTACTCCAAACGAAAAGATCAGCAGTGCAACGAGCGCTTCGAAGAGGAATGCGCCGTGTTGCATATGCGCGACGCCGCAGCGTCTGAAGGATTCACGCTCAAACACAGCTGCCATCCGCGCGAATCGTCCAGCAGGCGGCGTTGCGCGTCCAACCACTCGGCAACGACACGGTTCCACGCAAGCCCGTCTCGTCGATCGTATAGACGAAGCTTGCCATTCCCTTCGCGAACATGCCGGTTGCGGTGTAGACGAACGAGCGCGCCGTTGCGCTGCACGCCACTTGGAAGGAATCGGCTGGGTCGGCCGTAGGGGGCGGGACTACGCCGCAAGCACCGGTGTCGTCGAGATAAGACCGCCGATCCAGAAAATACTGTTCCATCCGCGTTCGATAGTCCGAAAGCTTGGCGAACGCGTCGAGGATGCGGCTACGCGCAATGTACGAGCCGTATTGAGGAACGGCGATCGTTGCCAGGATGCCGACGATCGCAACCGCGACCAACAACTCGATGACCGTGAAGCCGGTGGAAGGTCTCATGTGATTTGGCCTTACGGACACGCTTCCTGCGTGACGTCGATGCGAACGCGGCCGCTATTGGCGAGCACGACTTTGCGTGCGTCCTGTCCACGTCGACAGATCGTGAACGTCCCCATCTGCAATGCGCCGTCGTGTCGCCGCGCATGGCCGAGACTGGTAAAGGAAATGTAGTCGCCGACCGGCCGATTTGCCGCGATCGAGATGCCTGTCGAGGCGGGGGACTCACGGCTCAGAATAGCGGCGTCGGAAGCGGGTTGAGCCGCGTTGCCCTCATTGACGAACATGAGCCAACCCGCTTCCCACGTCGCCGAGACGGCGCAGCGCAACCGATCGGTGCTCGGACAAAGGTCAACGCGAGTCCCGCGCTTGATCGCTTCGCTGCGAGCCACGCCCAATGCGCGCGCGAGCGCCACGGAACGCTCGCGGATCTCCGACGTCGCGAGAAACGCGCCCCAATTCGGCGCCGCGCTAGCGAGGAGAATTGCCGCGAGCGTGAACGCCATCATCAGCTCGACAAGCGTGAAGCCACCTGAATTCGCCACGGCATGGCGGCCTGCGCACCTTGGAAGAGGTTGGGGATTCATTGCTGTTGGGCTTTTGCCTCGTGCGGTAGCATCGTAGGCGGCGTCCGGCGGCTGGCCGAATCGGCCTGATGGCCTAGGCCGAACGACTTATTGGCGCGGCTCTTCGACCACTCCCCACAACCAGACACTCGGGTCAGCTGCCTTCGCAGGCTTGACGGAATTTAATTGAGGTCTAAAATATTTAGGCCAAAACTATCTGCGGTAGGTGCCCGGCCGGGCGACTCCCGCCGACTCGAATGCGCATTCTCTGTATCGGCGGTGGACCCGCGGGGTTGTACGCTGCGCTGCTACTCAAGCGCGCGGATTCCCGACGGATGGTGCGGGTCGTCGAACGCAATCGGGCGTCCGATACCTTTGGATGGGGCGTCGTGTTTTCTGACCAGACACTCGGCAATCTCGAGGCGGCCGATTCCCCAACCGCGGCCGAAATCATCGGGGCGTTCAATCGGTGGGACGACATCGATGTCCACTTCAAGGGCCGCACAATCACTTCGGGCGGCCACGGGTTCTGCGGCATCGCCCGCCGGCGGCTGCTCGGCATCCTGCAGCGACGTTGCCGAGCGCTCGACGTCGAGCTGGTCTTCGAGACAGATGTCATCGACGATCAATCAACGGCACGCGACTTTGGCGCGAACGTCGTGATCGCGTGCGATGGCAGCAATAGTCGTATCCGGCAGAAATACGCGCGGACGTTCCAACCCGACATCGATGTCAGACACTGTCGTTTCGTCTGGCTGGGAACGACGCGCAAATTCGCAGCGTTTACGTTCGCGTTCGAGCACACACCGTGGGGGTGGTTCCAGGCGCACGCGTATCAGTACGACGGCGAAATGTCGACGTTCATCGTCGAGACGCCCGAAGACGTGTGGCAGCGCGCCGGCATTGACCGCATGTCGCAGGAGGACGGAATCGCCTTCTGCGAGCGCCTTTTTGCTCGCTATCTCGATGGGCATCGGCTGCAGAGCAACGCTGCGCATTTGCGCGGCTCGGCGATTTGGCTTCGCTTTCCGCGGGTCATTTGCCAATCGTGGGTTCATTGGAATGGCGACATTCCCGTCGTGCTGATGGGCGACGCCGCGCATACCGCGCATTTCTCGGTCGGGTCGGGGACCAAACTCGCCCTCGAGGACGCAATCGCGTTCTCACGCGCCGTCGATCTCGAGGCCGATCTGCCGCGCGCGCTCGAGTGCTACGAAGCTGAACGCAGTGTCGAAGTCCTGAAAATCCAGAACGCCGCGCGCAATTCGACCGAATGGTTCGAGAATGTCGAGCGGTACACGGCGTTCGAGGCGGAGCAATTCGCCTACAGCCTGCTGACGCGCAGCCAGCGCATTTCGCACGAGAACCTGCGCTTGCGCGATCGCCCGTTTGTCGCCACGCTCGAACGATGGTTTGCGCAGCGTCCATCGTTGTCGGAACCCGACGCGAAGCCGGTACCGCCGATGTTCACGCCGTTCTCGCTCCGCGGCGTGACGCTCGCAAACCGCGTCGTCGTGTCGCCGATGGCGCAATACTCGTGCGTCGACGGCACACCCGACGACTATTACCTTGTGCATCTCGGCAGCCGTGCGCACGGCGGCGCGGGGCTCGTGTTCACCGAAATGGTCTGTCCAGCGCCC
The DNA here is from genome assembly GCA_035636955.1 of Casimicrobiaceae bacterium. Classification (GTDB taxonomy): domain Bacteria; phylum Pseudomonadota; class Gammaproteobacteria; order Burkholderiales; family Casimicrobiaceae; genus VBCG01. The sequence goes on along the minus strand of DASPYC010000389.1, from coordinate 16,757 downwards.
GACGCGCGTATCAGCCCCGGTTGCGCCGGCATGTACATGGCCGAGCATCGTGGCGCGTGGAAACGCATCGTCGACTACGTTCATTCGCGTACGCCGGCGAAAATCGCGCTGCAATTGGGTCACGCCGGTCCGAAGGGATCGACGCAGCTTGGCTGGCAAGACGCTGATGAACCGTTGCTGACCGGCAACTGGCCATTGATCGCGCCTTCGACCGTCCGCTACGGTGCGCGCAATCAAATCCCGCGCGCGATGACGCGCGATGATATGGATCGCGTCAAAGCGGAGTTCGTGCGCGCTGCACGATGGGGTGCCGAATGCGGATTCGACTGGCTCGAGCTGCATTGCGCGCATGGCTATCTGCTATCGGCATTCATCTGTCCGCTCACCAACCGTCGCGACGACGAATACGGTGGTCCGCTCCAAAATCGATGCCGCTATCCGCTCGAGGTGTTGCGCGCGCTTCGCGCCGAATGGCCTGAGGATTTGCCAATGTCGGTGCGGATATCGGCGCACGATTGGGCGCCCGGCGGCAACACCGCTGACGATGCCGTCACGATCGCGCGGTTGTTCAAGGAGGCGGGCGCGGACTTGCTCGACGTGTCCTCGGGACAGACGACGCGCGAAGCGCAACCGGTGTACGGGCGCATGTACCAGACGCCGTTCGCGGACCGCATCCGCAACGAAGTCGGCATCGCGACGATGGCCGTAGGCGCCATCTTCGAGCCCGATCACGTCAACAGCATTCTTATGGCAGGCCGCGCCGATCTCTGCGCGCTGGCGCGCCCGCATCTCGCGGATCCATACTGGATGTTGCATGCCGCCGCCCAGCTCGGCTACGGCGACATCGCCTGGCCGGTTCAATATCTCGCGGGAAAAGCGCAGCTCGAACGTAACCTGGCGCGCGCAGCGCAGATGGCCGCCGAGACTGCAGAAGTCCGCGGATGAGCACTGCCGGGCCTCGGCCTCCTTGGATCAGCGACGAGTATCGTTGCGGCGAGAGTCGGCCTCGTGTGACGACTCGCAGTGGCCGTCGATCCCCGCGTCGCGGGGCCCCTCGCCGGCTGCTCGCGTCACTACCCCAAGGCGCGAATTACTCCCCGTTTGGGGGCAGAGGGCAGAGTGTAGCGGCCGAATTGGCCAATGAGGCCGCAAGCGTGGGGGCCCGCAAATGAGGAAAGCGCTTGTCCACGATCCCGAGTCGCGCCTCTCGGAAGACCATCACGCGTCGCTGCGGTTGTGGATGAGGCTCTTTACTTGCACGCTTTTGATCGAGCGTAGCGTCCGCGCGAAGCTTCGCGACGAATTCGCGATTTCGCTGCCGCGCTTCGACCTGATGGCGCAGCTCGAACGCAATCCGCGCGGCCTTCGCATGCGCGAGCTATCGGAGCGTTTGATGGTTACGGGCGGCAACGTTACCGGCATTACCGATCAACTGGTTGCCGAGGGATTGGTCGAGCGCCGACCGATTCCCGAGGACCGTCGCGCGTTTGCCGTTCGTCTGACTGCCAAGGGCAAGCGGGCGTTCGACGCGATGGCCGCTGCACACGAGGGCTGGCTGATCGAGATGCTGGCGGGACTCTCGGACAACGAAGGCAAGCGGTTGTACGCGTTGCTCGGTCGAGTGAAGCAAACGGTGGGCGCGCGGCAAAGCGGCATTTCGATACGCGGAGCGTGACGATGAAAACGATGTCCGACGACCTGCAGCCCTACCGCGACTATCGCGCTACGCACTTCCGATTCGAAGTGTCGTCGGACGGCAAAGTGGCGACCATAACGCTCGACCGGCCGGCAAAGAAGAATCCGCTTACGTTCGACGCGTACGCCGAATTGCGAGATCTGTTTCGCGGCCTCGTGCGCGCAAGCGACATCAAGGCAGTCGTCGTGACGGGGGCGGGCGGCAATTTCAGCTCAGGCGGCGATGTACAGGAAATCATCGGTCCGCTGACGAAGATGGCAATGCCGGAGCTTCTCGCCTTCACGCGGATGACCGGAGCTCTCGTTCTGGCGATGCGCCGCTGTCCGCAGCCGATCGTCGCGGCGGTCGACGGTGTGTGCGCCGGCGCGGGCTCAATGGTCGCGCTGGCCGCGGACATTCGATTCGGTTCGCCGGGCGCGAAAACGGCATTCCTGTTCACACGCGTTGGGCTCGCTGGTTGCGACATGGGCGCATGCACGCTGCTCCCCCGCACAATCGGACAGGGTCGCGCGGCGGAACTGCTCTACAGCGGGCGCGTGATGAGCGCCGACGAAGGCTTCGCGTGGGGTTTTTTCAATCGCCTCGTTGCACCCGACGCACTCATGAACGAAGCGCTCCAATATGCCCGCAATCTGGCCGAGGGACCGACATTCGCGCATGCGATGACGAAGAAGCTGTTGTTCAGCGAATGGGCGCAAGATCTCGAGTCGGCGATCGAAGCGGAAGCCGAAGCGCAGGCAATTTGCATGCAGACGGCGGATTTTCGCCGCGCTTACGACGCTTTCGTTGCCAAACGTCCGCCGAAATTTGAAGGTAACTGAGGCAACCGGGGCAACTGAGGCGATGAATCTCGACCATCTCGGCTGGCCATTCTTCGATCCGTCGCATCGCATGCTGGCCGAGCGCGCGGTTCAGTTCGATTACAGCGCTGCGCTTCGCGAAGACGATGTCGACCGCCGTTGCCGCTCGCTGGTGCGCGCGCTGGGCGAGAGCGACCTCTTGCGTTACTGCGTGCCGGAATCGCACGGCGGGGCGCTTGCGACGCTCGATTCCCGTGCACTGTGCGTCGTCCGTGAAGCGCTCGGCTACCGCGACGGTCTCGCCGACTTCGCATTTGCGATGCAAGGACTGGGCAGCGGCGCGATCACGCTCGCCGGATCGGACGCGCAACGCGCGCGCTGGCTTCCGCGAGTTGCGTGCGGCGAAGCCATCGCCGCATTTGCATTGTCCGAGCCGGAAGCCGGCTCCGATGCCGCCGCATTGTCGACAACGGCGGTGCGCGATCGCGATGGCTGGCTCCTCAATGGCTGCAAGACCTGGATCTCGAACGGCGGCATTGCGGACTTCTACTGCGTATTCGCGCGCACCGGCACGGAGACGGGATCGCGCGGAATCTCGGCATTCGTGGTTCCTGCAGATGCTTTCGGCCTGGCAATCAGCGAGCGGATCGAGCTCATCGCACCGCATCCGATTGCGCGCATCGAGCTTCACAATTGTCGCGTCGCCTCGGATGCACTGCTCGGCACCGAAGGCGACGGCTTCAAGCTCGCGATGCGAACGCTCGATATCTTTCGTGCATCGGTCGGCGCCGCAGCGTTGGGATTTGCCCGCCGCGCATTCGACGAGTCGATCGCTCACGCCCAAACGCGGCGGATGTTCGGCGCGACATTGGCCGATCGCGAGTTGACGCAGGCCACGCTTGGCGACATGGCAACCGCAATCGATGCGGCGGCGCTGCTCGTCTACCGGGCCGCGTGGACGCGCGACGCACGTTCAGCTCGAACGACGCGCGAGGCCGCAATGGCCAAGTTGACGGCGACCGAGTCCGCGCAGCGAGTGATCGACGCTGCGGTGCAGCTGCATGGCGGACTCGGCGTCACCAAGGGCTCGACGGTCGAACGGCTGTATCGCGAGATTCGCGCGTTGCGCATCTACGAAGGCGCCTCCGAGGTCCAGCGACTGATCATCGGGCGCGATGTTTTGAAGAAAGCAGCACAAGCGGAAATGCCGCGATGACCGATACCGCGCACGTCGATACGTTCGCGCGCGACAATCTGCCGCCGCGCGCGCAGTGGCCGGAATTCGTCTTCGAGTTGCCCGACCTACAGTATCCAGTGCGGATGAATTGCGCCGCAGAATTGCTCGATCGCGCGCTCGGCCTCGGATGGGGCGAACGGACGGCTGTGGTGGCGGCGGCGAATGGCGCGCGCTGGAGCTATGCCGAGCTGACTGCGCGTGCGAATCAGGTCGCTCGTGTGCTCGTCGACGACTTGGGCATCGTCCCGGGCAATCGTGTACTTTTGCGCGGGCCCAACAATCCGATGACCGCCGCGTGCTGGTTCGCCATTATCAAGGCCGGTGCAATTGCAGTTGCGACGATGCCGCTTTTGCGCGCGAAGGAGCTGACCGACATCATCGTGAAGGCGCAAATTTCACACGCGTTATGCGATGCGCGGCTGATCGAAGAGTTGCAATCGGCGCGCGCTCATTGTCCGGCGCTGACTGCCATCGCGCAGTTCGGCACTACGCAAAGTAATGGTATCGAGGCACGGGCGGATTCAAAGCCGGCAAATTTCGAGAATGTCGACACCGCAAGCGACGACATCGCGCTGATCGCCTTCACGTCGGGGACGACCGGTAAGCCGAAGGGCACCGTTCATTTTCATCGCGACATTCTCGCCGCATGCGATTGCTGGCCACGGCATGTGTTGAAAGCGCGCGCCGACGATCTCTTCACCGGCAGTCCGCCGCTCGCGTTCACGTTCGGCCTCGGCGGCTTGCTGGTGTTTCCTTTGCGGATCGGCGCGGCGACGTTGCTGATCGAACGTCCATCGCCCGACACTCTGCTCGCGGCGATCGCTGAACATCGGGCCAACGTTTTGTTCAGCGCGCCGACTTCCTATCGCGCGATGGCCGGCATGACCGCCGGCTACGATATTTCGAGTCTTTCCAAGTGCGTCTCGGCAGGTGAGGCATTGCCTGCAGCGACGCGGCAGCAATGGAAAGACGCGACTGGCATCGAAATCATCGACGGCATCGGCGCGACCGAAATGTTCCACATCTTCATTTCGCACGACGAAGCCCATGCGCGACCGGGTGCGACGGGCGTTGTTGTGCCTGGGTATCGCGCGTGCGTGATGGACGACCAAGGGAAGCCATTGGCGCCGGGTCGCGTCGGCCGGCTCGCAGTCAAGGGTCCAACCGGATGCCGCTATCTCGCCGACGACCGGCAAGCGAATTATGTCCGCGACGGCTGGAATTTCACCGGCGACGCTTACCTTGTCGATGACGACGGTTACTTCGTATACCAGGCGCGTACCGACGACATGATCATCAGCGCGGGTTACAACATCGCGGGACCGGAAGTGGAGGGTGCGTTGCTGCTGCATCCCGCAATCGCCGAATGCGGCGTCGTCGGGGTTCCCGATGAGGAGCGGGGGCAGATCGTCAAAGCGTACATCGTATTGAAGCCCGGCCATGTGGGCAATGCGGCAATGACCTCCGCGCTGCAGGCATTCGTCAAACAGCAAATTGCGCCGTACAAATATCCACGTGCGATCGAGTACGTCGCGACCTTGCCGCGTACTGAGACCGGCAAGCTGCAGCGTTTTCGGCTGCGGCAGCAGGCGACTTGATGAAAATCCTGCATCCGCCCGGTTGGAAATCCGCTCGAGGTTACGCGAACGGGATTGCGGCGCGCGGCACGCTGGTCTTCATCGGCGGACAGATCGGGTGGAATGCCGCACAGCAATTCGAGTCGGACGACTTTGTCGCGCAGGCGAAGACGGCGCTTGCCAACGTTGTGGCCATCCTCGCCGAAGCCGGTGGCCGGCCAGAACATATTGTGCGGATGACATGGTACGTCGTCGACAAGCGCGAATATCTTGCCGCCCAACCGGCGCTTGGCATCGCCTATCGCGACGTGATGGGCCGGCACTTTCCGGCGATGACGGCCGTCGAGGTCAAGGCGTTGATCGACGAGCGCGCCAAAGTCGAGATCGAAGCCACCGCCGTCGTGCCGGACGAAGTGGCGTAACGGGCGCTGACGTCGCGATGGACGCGCGGAAGGCCGGGGCGCGATAATTGCGCTCATGAACGCGCCCGAACGGCTCCACTCCGTCAAGCCCACATTCAAGTGGGACGACCCCTTATTGCTCGATGAGCAGCTCACCGAAGAAGAGCGGATCGTGCGCGATACTGCGCATGCGTACGCACAGGAGAAGCTCCTGCCTCGGATCACGCAGGCGTTTCGTCACGAGAAGACCGATCCGGCGATATTCAGCGAAATGGGCTCGCTCGGCCTTCTCGGCGCATCCATCCCGCACGAGTACGGCGGCGCCGGCCTGAATTACGTCTGCTATGGATTGATCGCCCGCGAGGTCGAGCGAGTGGACTCGGGCTATCGCTCGATGATGAGCGTGCAAAGCTCGCTCGTCATGTTTCCGATCTATTCCTACGGGAGCGAGCAGCAACGCAAAAAATATCTGCCGCGATTGGCGACGGGCGAAGCGATCGGCTGTTTTGGTTTGACGGAGCCCAATCACGGCTCTGACCCCGGCTCGATGGTGACGCGCGCGCGTTCGGCCGACGGCGGTTACCGGCTGACCGGTGCGAAAACCTGGATTTCGAATTCGCCGATCGCCGACGTGTTCGTCGTATGGGCGAAGGACGATAGCGAAACGATCCGCGGCTTCATCCTTGAAAAGGGCATGAAAGGGCTGTCGGCGCCGAAGATCGAGGGCAAGTTCAGCTTGCGCGCATCGATCACAGGCGAAATCGTTCTCAACGACGTCTTCGTTCCGGCGGAGAACCAGTTGCCTAACGTACAGGGTCTCAAGGGGCCGTTCGGGTGCCTCAATGCCGCGCGCTACGGCATCGCTTGGGGCGCGCTCGGCGCCGCGGAATTCTGCTGGCACGCGGCGCGACAGTACGTGATCGACCGACAGCAATTCGGTAAGCCGCTTGCCGCGAACCAGCTTATCCAAAAAAAGCTGGCCGACATGCAAACGGAGATCACGCTCGGACTGCAGGCGTGCTTGCGACTGGGACGACTGAAGGACGAAGGCAAGGCGGCACCGGAAATCACGTCGATCCTCAAACGCAACAGTTGCGGCAAGGCGCTGGACATCGCGCGAATGGCGCGTGACATGCACGGCGGCAACGGCATCGTCGACGAGTTTCACGTGATTCGTCATGTGCTGAATCTGGAGACGGTCAACACGTACGAAGGCACGCACGATATTCACGCGCTGATCCTGGGTCGCGCGCAAACGGGCATCTCGGCCTTCTAAAGCAAACGATGAAGCTTTACGATTATTTTCGCTCGTCCGCCGCGTACCGCGTCCGCATTGCGCTCAATTTCAAGGGCCTGACCCCGGAGGACCGCGCGTTTGTCCATCTGCGAATGGGCAATCAGCGCGCGCAGGATTACCTCACACTCAATCCGCAGGGACTCGTGCCGGCGCTCGAGGTTGACGGCGATCGCATTCTCACGCAGTCGCTCGCGATCATCGAATACCTGAACGAGATTCGACCCGACCCCCCGCTGCTGCCGGAAACAGCGGAGGCACGGGCGCGCGTGCGAGCCATCGCTCTGTCGATCGCATGCGAAATCCATCCGCTCAACAATCTGCGCGTGCTGAATTACTTGACCGGCACGCTTGGCACAACCGACGAGCAGAAAAACGGCTGGTACCGATACTGGATCGACGTCGGATTCGAAGCGCTGGAGCGCCAGCTTGCGCGCGATCGCGAAACCGGTACGTACTGCCACGGCGAAACGCCGACGATCGCCGACATTTGTCTCGTCCCGCAGCTTGCCAATGCGCGTCGCTTCAAGATCGACTTGACGCCGTATCCGACGCTTGTGCGCATCGAGGCGGCCTGCAACAAGTTGCCTGCGTTCGCGCTGGCTGCGCCGGCCAAGCAGCCCGACGCCGAGTAACAAAAGCGTGACGCGCGAGCCGCTTTCCTACACGTCGGAGTTCGTCGAGCGCGGCTACAACAATCGCGCCGCAGTGCCGGAGCATCCACGCTTCCTCGCCCGCTATACGGAGCTGTCGCGGGCTGCCGTAGAGGCTCTGCATCCGCAACTCGATTTGCGCTACGGTCCTGGACCAAAAGAGACACTCGACCTTTTCCTGCCTGCAGGCAAGCCGCTTGGCACGTTCGTGTTCTTTCACGGCGGCTATTGGCGCGCGTTCGATAAAGCGGACTTTTCGTTCGTCGCCTCGCCACTGGTCGAGCAGGGAATGGCCGTTGCCGTCGTCAATTACGATTTGTGCCCTGCGGTGACCATTGCAAACATCGTTGACGAGTGCCGGCGCGCAATGCTGTGGCTTCTTCGCGAAGGATCACGTCATGGCGCCGCTGTGGACCGTATCGTCATCGGTGGACACTCCGCTGGAGGCCATCTGGTCGCAATGCTGTTCGGCACCGATTGGCAGCGCTACGGGCTCTCGCGCGCGCCCTTCGCCGGCGGTATGTCGCTTTCGGGCGTGCACGACCTCGAGCCGCTCGTGCTGTCCACGATGAATGCCGATTTGTGTCTCGACGCGGAAGAAGCGCGACGGGTTTCGCCGGTGAACCATCAGCCCAAAACCGACGGCTTGCTTCTCGTCGTGGTCGGTGCCGACGAAACAGGGGAGTTCGTGCGTCAATCGGATTTGATCTTCGACGCATGGCCGCGGAACCGGCCCGGTGGAATGACGACCCCGCTTCGAATTCCCGGCCGGCATCACTTCAGCGTTGTGCTAGACCATGCGGATCCGCAAAGCGCGCTCATGCGCGCCGTGGTCGGCATGTTCTGATCCGATGGCCGCCGCAGAAGATGGGCTTCGGCTGATCGGAAGGACCCGGACCACATCGCTCTAGACGCTCCGGCGCCCCAGGAGGGCCCCGCTCGATAACCCTATTGACAACTGACCGAAGGTCATTTAATGTCGCTGGTAATTGACTGAAAGTCATTTACTGAGCGAAAACCATGGTCATCCGGCAACGGGCAATCCACACCGAAGACAAGCACCAACGGCATCACGCGATCCTGGACGCAACTGAACGCCTGCTCGTGCGGGCGCCGGTACGGGTCGCCAACATGGCCGAGGTCGCCGACGAGGCCGGTCTTGCCAAGGGCACGGTGTATCTGTACTTCTCGAGCAAGGACGAGCTCCTGCTCGCGCTCCACGAACGTCACGTCGACGACTTCTTTCGCGCACTGATCGCGCTGCTTGCGCGTGAAGAAGCGGTCAGCATCGAAGAGATCATGACGATTACGCGAACGCAGATCGTCGAGCGACCGACGTTCCTGCCGTTGGCGACGCGTTGCTTCGGCGTTCTCGAGACCGAGGTTCCGCGCGAAATCGCGCTTGCATTCAAAGAGCGGATGGCGCAGCGCCTACAGGCGGCAAGCGTCGGGCTCGAGCGGCATTTTCCCGAGCTGGCGCCGGACGGCGGCGTCGCGCTGTTGCGTCACAGCTACGCATTGATCGTCGGCCTGTGGCAGATGACCGCGAGCCGGCAGGACCTTGTGCCGGGAACGTGTCACATCGATGCGATTGACTATCCGACCGAGCTTGCACGCGCCCTCGGCGCGTTGTGGGACGGCACGATTGGCCGGCGGCTCGCACCCGTGCAAAGGACCCAGCAATGAACGTGAAAGAACGTATTGCGAAGATCGCTCACATCGGAGCGATGATGGCGGTCGCCGCGCTCCTCGTCGCATGCGCCAAACCAGAACCGGTACCCGAACCCGTGCGTCCGGTGCAACTCATGCAAGTAAGAATCGGTGGAACGACAGAAACGGCGGTGTTCGCCGGTGAAGTCAAACCGCGCCACGAAATCGAACTCGGGTTTCGGATCGGCGGCAAAGTAATCGCGCGCAATGTGGATGTCGGTGCGCGAGTGGCCCGCGGAGAATCGCTCGCGCGGCTTGATCCGGCCGACGTCGCGCTGCAGGCCGATGCCCAAAAGTCCGCCGTTGCCGCCGCAGAGACGGAATACCGCTACGCGAAAGCGGAGTTCGATCGCTATGAAAATCTCCGCCAGCAGAAATTCATCAGCGAATCGGCGCTCGATCAGAAGCGCAACGCGCTCGATGCCAATCGCGCCAAATGGGAACAGGCGCGCTCACAACTTTCGGTGACCCAGAATCAGGCGGGGTACGCGGCGCTCGTCGCGCCGGAGAGCGGCGTCATCACTGCGGTGAGCGTCGAGTCGGGACAGGTCGTCACCGCGGGGCAAACGGTAATGAAGCTCGCGCGCGAGGACGAGCGCGAAGTGGCAATCAGCGTTCCCGAAAGCCGGATCGCGGAATTTCGCACCGCAGGGCCGCCCCAAGGCGCGAAACGGGCCCCCTCGGGGGGCAGCGCAGCGGCGACGCCGCAAGCGTGGGGGTCCACTCCCGGCGCCGCAGCGCCGACCCAAGGCGCGAATTGGGACCCTTCGGGGGGCAGCGCAGCGGCGACGCCGCAAGCGTGGGGGTCCGCCCCGAGTGCGCCGACGCTCGGCGTGTTCCTGTGGGCGAATCCGCAACGGATTTACACCGCGCGCGTACGCGAAATTTCGCCAGCGGTCGATGCGATTACGCGGACGTTCGCCGTTCGCGTCACGATCCTCGATCCCGATGCGGCGTTGCATCTGGGCATGACGGCGAACGTCGCGGTCGCGACCACGGAGGCGCGGGATACCGCGTTGTTGCCGCTTACATCGATCTATCGCAAAGGCGACGCGTCGGCGGTGTGGATCTACGACGATAAATCGCGCACGGTGAATCTCCGTCCCGTCGTCGTCGGGCAGTTTCGCGAGGATGGCGTCATCGTGACGAGCGGCGTTGCCGGCGGCGAATGGATCGTCACGGCTGGCGTACATAAGCTTCGCGAAGGCGAAACGGTGCGCCGCTACGAAGGCTTGACCGAAACCGCTTCGACCGCGTCGCCTGTGAGCGCACCCGTCATCGTCCCCGATTCCGTCAAGCCTGCGAGAAATCTGACGTGAAGCCCATCGAGCCGATCGGCGCGCCGCACGCGCGCTTCAACTTGTCCGAATGGGCGTTGCAGCACCGCGCGCTCGTGCTGTTCGCCGTCATCGTCTTCGCTTTCGTCGGTGCGCTCGCCTATCAGCGGCTGGGTCAATCGGAGGACCCGCCGTTCACGTTCAAGGTGATGGTGATCAAAACGCAGTGGCCGGGCGCCTCTGCCCGCGACGTCGAGCAGCAGGTGACCGACAAGATCGAACGCAAGCTGCAGGAAGTGAACAACATCGATTACGTCAGGAGTTACTCGAAACCCGGCGAATCGCTCGTTTTCTTCGCGATCAAGGACACGGCACCGGCCGTGCTCGTTCCAGAGACGTGGTACCAGGTGCGCAAGAAGATCGGCGATATTCGCAGCACGTTGCCGCCCGGCATTCAGGGACCTTTCTTCAACGATGAGTTCGGCGACACATACACGAACATCTACGCCATTGTCGGCGACGGGTTCGGCTATCGCGATCTCAAGGAATTCGGCGATCGCATACGTGCCGAGCTGCTGCGGGTTCCAGGCATCGCGAAAGTCGATTTCATTGGAGAGCAGGAAGAGAAAGTTTTCATCGAGCTGTCGAACGCGAAGCTCGCGACCCTCGGAATCGAGCCGCAGCAGATCCTGCAGACGCTGTCGGCACAAAACGCGGTTGCGGCAGCGGGAGTATTCGACACCGCGACGGACCGGATCTACGTGCGGCCGACCGGCGCATTCGATTCACTCGACGCGATCGCCGACATCGCCATTCGCGCCAACGATCGCGTTTTTCGTCTCGGTGACATCGCACGCGTCTATCGCGGCTACGTCGATCCGCCGCAGCAGAAAATGCGCTGGCGCGGACACGAGGCGCTCGGACTCGGTATCACGATGGCGCAGGGCGGCGACGTCATCCAGCTCGGCCACGATCTCGATCGCGAGATTGCCCGGATCCAGGGGCAGTTGCCGGTCGGCCTCGAAGTCGAAACGGTGACGAGCATGCCGAAAGCCGTTCAACGCTCGGTCAACCAGTTCGTCCGTTCGCTGACCGAAGCGGTGGCGATCGTTCTTGTTGTTTCGCTGTTGAGCCTCGGCCTGCGCACGGGCCTTGTCGTCGCCGTTTCGATACCGCTGGTCCTCGCGGCAACGTTCGCGTGCATGTGGCTCGCCGACATCGGCTTGCACAAGATATCGCTCGGTGCATTGATCCTGTCGCTCGGGTTGCTGGTCGATGACGCGATCATCGCGGTCGAAATGATGGCGATCAAGATGGAGCAGGGCTACGACCGCGTGCGCGCGGCGAGCTTCGCCTATACGAACACGGCATTTCCGATGCTGACGGGCACGCTCATTACCATCGCCGGGTTTCTGCCAATCGCGACCGCGCGCAGCGGCACCGGCGAATACACCCGTTCAATATTCCAGGTGTCGGCGATTGCGCTGATCGCGTCGTGGGTGGTGGCCGTCGTCGTGATTCCCTATCTCGGCTACAAAATGCTGCCCGATGCGACGAAAGCGCAGCGCGCGTCGTTGCGTGCGCGTCTGTGGGCACGGCTCACGCACAAGCCCGCATCTGCTCCAAGCGTCGCGCATCAGGGCGACGAGGAAGCGGTCTACCGCACGCCGTTCTACCGTCGGTTTCGCGCGCTGATTGCATGGTGCATTGGCCATCGCACGTCCGTGCTTGTCGCGACGCTCGCTCTGTTCGTGGGCGCGCTCGGCCTGTTCCGCTTCGTGCCGCAGCAATTCTTTCCGGCGTCGTCGCGGCCGGAGCTGCTGGTGGACCTGCGCCTTCCCGAAGGCAGCTCGTTCGCCGCGACGCTCGAACAAGCGAAAAAACTCGAAACGTTGCTCGACAGCGAGCCGGGCGTTGAGCATTACGTGACCTATGTCGGAAGCGGTAGTCCGCGCTTCTATCTGCCGCTCGACCAGCAATTGACGCAATCCAATTTCGCGCAGTTCGTGCTGGTGGCGAACAGCAATGCGGAACGCGAACGCATGCGCGAGAAGCTGTTGACGCTCTTCGCCAACGACTTTCCGGGACTCCGCGGGCGAGTCTCGCGGCTCGAGAACGGACCCCCGGTCGGCTTTCCGGTTCAGTTTCGCGTCTCCGGCGAAGACATCGCCACCGTGCGGCGAATCGCGCGCGAAACCGCCGATATCATGCGGCGCGATCCGGCAACTCGCGATGTGCAGTTCGACTGGGACGAGCCCACGAAGGCGATCCGGCTTGTGATCGACCAGAACAAGGGCCGGTTGCTCGGCGTGTCGTCGCAAGACTTGGCCGCGTTTCTCAACAGCTCCGTGTCCGGAACGAACGTGACGTATTTTCGCGAGCGCGACAAGCAGATCGAAGTGCTCCTGCGCGGGGCGGCGGAAGAGCGCGCCAAGATGAGCTTCCTCCGAGACCTCGCGATTCCGTCGCGTAACGGCAAGGCGGTGCCGATCACGCAAATCGCTGACATCCACTACGAGCTCGAGGAAGGCATCGTCTGGCGTCGTAACCGGTTGCCCACGGTGACCGTGCGCTCGGACGTCAAAGGCGATGCGCAAGGACCCGATGTGACGGCCCGTTTGAATCCGCAGCTCGACGCGGTTCGCGAAACGTTGCCGCTTGGCTACCGGATCGAGGCCGGCGGCGCGTTCGAGGATTCGGCGAAGGGACAGAAGTCGATTGCCGCCGGCGTGCCGCTGCTCGTCATCGTCGTGTTGACGTTGTTGATGATGCAGTTGCAGAGCTTTTCCCGCATGCTGATGGTCGTGCTGACAGCGCCGCTCGGCCTCATCGGCGTCACGCTGGCGTTACTCTTGTTCGGTAAGCCGTTCGGCTTCGTCGCGATGCTGGGCACGATCGCGCTGTCCGGCATCATCATGCGCAACTCGGTGATTCTCGTCGATCAGATCGACCGCGATATTGCGGCGGGACATGCGCCATGGGACTCGGTGATCGGCGCCACAGTCCGACGGTTCCGGCCGATCGTGCTAACCGCTGCCGCCGCCGTGCTTGCGCTGATTCCGCTGACACGCAGCGACTTCTTTGGACCGATGGCGGTGGCGATGATGGGCGGGCTCGTCATCGCGACGGCGCTGACGCTGATCTTCCTGCCGGCGCTTTACGCCGCCTGGTTCCGTGTGAGCCCCGAATCGTTGCCGTCGTCCGACGATGCGGCAAGACGTACGCCCGAACGAAGCGACCGACGAGTGAGGGATGCGGTTCCGGTAACATAGCGGATTGCACGACGGGTTTTACGTCACACGATGCCGATCGCACCGGTCCAGGACATCATCGCGGAGCTTCGCGATGGGCGCATGGTCATCCTCGTCGACGAGGAGGAGCGCGAGAACGAGGGCGATCTCGTTATCGCAGCCGATCGCGTCACGCCGGAAGCGATCAACTTCATGGCGAAATTCGGCCGCGGCTTGATTTGCATGCCGATTACCGACGAGCGCGCGCGACAGCTGAACCTCGCGCCGATGACGGCGATCAACCGCTCGTCGCATGGCACGAATTTCACGGTGTCGATCGAGGCCGCGCACGGCGTGACGACGGGCATCTCGGCGGCAGATCGCGCCCATACGATTCGCGTCGCCGCCGCCCCCGGCGCAAGGCCCGATGACATCGTCCAGCCCGGTCACATTTTTCCGTTGGTCTCGCAGCCAGGCGGCGTGTTGGCGCGCGCTGGCCACACCGAGGCTTGCTGCGACCTTGCGCGCCTCGCCGGCTTTTCACCGGCGGCCGTGTTGTGCGAGATCATGAAGGACGACGGCACGATGGCGCGCCTGCCGGATCTCGAGCGCTTCGCCGTTGAACACAGCTTGAAAATCGGCGCGATCACCGATCTCATTCACTACCGGAGCCGCACCGAAAAATTGATCGAACGGATCGCCGAGCGGCCGCTGGCGACGCAGTTCGGCGCCTTCCGCCTCGTCGTCTACCGCGACAAGCTGACCGATGCGACGCATCTTGCGCTCGTTCGCGGCCCGATATCGCCGTCGACCGAAACGTTGGTCCGCGTGCACGAGCCGCTGTCCGTCATGGATCTGCTCGACCAGCAAAGCGCAACGCATTCATGGAGCGTGGCGGAAGCGATGCGCGCGATTGCGCAGGCCGGCCGAGGCGTCATTGTCCTCTTGCATCGCCCCGAGAGCGCAGACGAACTTCGCCGTCGCGCTTTGGCCGATTCGCCGCCGCCGCTCACGAAGATGGATTTGCGCAATTACGGTATCGGAGCGCAGATCCTGCGCGATTTGAACGTCGGCAAGATGCGCCTGCTCGCCAAGCCGCGGAAAATGCCGAGCATGGCCGGGTTCGACCTCGAAGTGACCGGCTACGACGAGGCGCCGCCGGCGCGCAACGCTTCATAAGGAAGCGCACGGCGCAATTGCCGCCTTGGTCGGCAAGCCACTTCATCACCATGGCCATCCGACGCATCGAGCCCAATCTCCGCGGTCATGACCGTCGCGTAGCGCTGGTCTTGTCGCGCTTCAATCCGGACATCGGCGAGGGATTGTTGAAGGGCGCGCTGCGCGCTCTCGCAGAGGCGGGCGTGGCGGAGGACAGCATGAAAATTGTCTCCGTTCCCGGCGCGCTTGAAACACCGCTCGCGCTCCAGCGCCTTGCCCAGAGCGGTGACTTCGACGTACTGGTGGCGCTTGGCGCCGTCATTCGCGGCGACACGTATCACTTCGAAATCGTCGCGAATGAATCGGCGGCGGGTGTGTCCAGCGTCCAGCTTGAGTTCGGCATTCCGATCGGCAACGGCATTCTGACGTGCGATACCGACGAACAGGCGCGCGCGCGGATGGACGCCAAAGGCTATGACGCGGCGCAAGCGGCGCTCGAGCTCGCGAATCTTCTCGATGCGATCGATGAAGACTAACCCGCGGCGCCGCGCGCGAGAGCTCGTCCTGCAGGGACTCTACGAGCGGCAGCAGGGCGGCGCGGCGGCCGACCAGATCGCGGCGGACCTTCGCGAAAGCGCAGGTCATCAGCGAGCCGATCAGCCGTATTTCGGCGAGCTGTGGTCGGGGATCGGGCGCGATTACGACGAGTTGATCGCTCGAATCGCGCCGTATCTCGATCGAAAAGCGACGGACCTGTCTCCCGTCGAGCGGGCGATCATCGTCATCGGCGCCTGGGAGCTCGTCAATCGCCTCGAGATTCCTTACCGCGTCGTGATCAACGAGGCCGTTGAGCTCGCAAAAGCGTACGGGGGCACCGACGGCCACAAGTTCGTGAACGGCGTGCTCGACAAGGTCGCCGCCGACGCTCGCGCAGAAGAAATCGCCGCGCTGGCGCGTGAGCGCGGCACGCAAGTGTGAACGAGTTCGCGCTGATCGATAAATATTTTCGTCGTCCGGTGCGCGACGACTCGGTGCGAATCGGCCTCGGCGACGATGCAGCGGTCATTCGACCGACACCGGGGAACGAGCTCGTGATCTCCGTCGACATGTTGGTCGAAGGCCGACATTTTCTGCGCGATACGGATCCGCGTCGGCTCGGCCACAAGACGTTGGCGGTCAACCTTTCTGATTTGGCAGCCATGGGCGCGACACCGCGTTACGCGCTGCTCGCGGGCGCATTGCCTGATGCCGAAGAGCCGTGGCTTGGCGAATTCGCCGCAGGTTTCTTCCTAGTCGCAGACAGGTATGGCGTCGAGCTGATCGGCGGTGACACCACCAAAGGGCCACGCAATCTTTGTGTGACGATCATCGGCGAAGTGCCGGCGGGAACGGCACTGACGCGCGGCGGCGCAAAGCCCGGGGACGACATCTACGTCTCTGGTTCGCTTGGCGATGCGGCGCTTGCGCTCGTGGCGATCCGGCAACGGACGACGCTGACATCGGATGCTTTGGACGTCGCACGAAAAAGACTCGAAGCACCGGAGCCGCGCGTAGCGCTCGGCGAACGCCTGCGCGATATTGCATCGGCCGCCCTCGATATCTCCGACGGACTGACGGGCGACCTGGCGCACATTCTCGAAACGTCGCGCGTCGGCGCGACCATCGAGCTCTCGTCGATCCCGCGATCGCCAGCACTGGACGGGAAGGTTGCCGGCACCGAACGT